>CAMKAP010000211.1 GCA_946410505.1 uncultured Clostridia bacterium | reverse complement strand
CGCGGCAGCAATTCTCCTTGCTCTGCCCACTTTATCCGCGCGGTCGTGTTGGAACATTTGGTCTGGAATTATACACAAAGGGTCATTGAGCTTGTGCTCCGCTATGAAGCCCATTTTAGGACGATCATGGAGGAGAAGATGCAGACCGAGAGCAAAGCGATCCTCAAGGCCAAGCGCAAGCAGCTCGAGAAAGCGGAGAAGCGCATTCAAGAGCTTGACCGGCTGTTCGTGCGAACCTACGAGGATAACGTATCCGGTAAGCTGAGCAATGAGCGTTTTGCTGTGATAAGCCGGGGCTATGAGGATGAGCAGCAGGATTTGAAAGAAGCGGCAGAAACTCTCCGGAAGGGGATCGAAGTACAGGAACAGCAGAACCAAAACATAGACCTGTTCATTGAGCGGATTCAGAAGTACACGGCCTTGGAAGAGTTGACGCCGTATGTTGCGCATGAGCTCATCAAGGCGATCTATGTGGGCGCACCGGACAAGAGCAGCGGCAAGCGCCGCCAGAGCATCCACATCGAGTATGATCTGATCGGATTTATCCCGCTGAATGAACTGATGAAGCAGGAAACGGCATGACCAATGCCATGCCGTCCCTGCAAAGACGATAAAACTATCTTACGGGTGGAGGGGCTTGTGCCGCCCGCTTTTCAAGCGCTACAGTTCACAGCTTATTTCTCGTCCGGGTGCTCCAGCTCCAAAATCTGGCGGAACTGGGTCTCATACAGCTCCCGATAGGTGCCGCCCCGCTGCAGAAGCTCGTCGTGGGTGCCGGATTCGGCAATGACGCCGTCCTTGACCACCAGAATGCGGTCGGCCTTCAGGATGGTGGAGAGCCGGTGGGCGATGACGATGCTGGTGCGCCCCTCCATCAGCGCCTCCAGCGCGTCCTGGATGGCGTTTTCGGTGATGGAGTCCAGCGCAGAGGTGGCCTCGTCCAAAATAAGGATCTTCGGGTCCTTCAGGATGACCCGGGCGATGGACAGGCGCTGCTTCTCGCCGCCGGAGAGCTTCAGGCCGCGGTTGCCCACCATGGTGTCCAGCCCGTCGGGCTGGCTTGCAATAAACTCGGAGAGGTTGGCGATGTAGCAGGCGGCCTCGATCTCCTCCTGGGTGGCGTCCTCTTTGGCGTAGAGAAGATTTTCCCGGATGGTGCCGTTGAACAGATAGCTGTCCTGGGTCACCACGCCGATCTGCTGCCGCAGGTATCGGAGGTCAAAGTCCCGCACGTCCACTCCCGCGATGGTCACGTGTCCGCCCAGCACGTCATAGAGGCGCGGGATCAGGTTCACCACCGTGCTTTTGCCCGAGCCGGAAGGGCCGACGATGGCGTACATCTTCCCGCCGGGCACCGTGAAGTCAATGTCCCGCAGCAGAGGCTTTTCGGGATCGTAGGAGAAGGCCACATGCTCGTAGACAATATCCGCGTCCTGAACGTCGGGCTTCTTGCCGTTTTCCGGGGAGCGAATGGGATTCGGCATGTCAAAATAATCGAAAATGCGGGTAAAGAGCGCAAGGGACCGTGTGAAGTCCACATGAATGTTCAGCAGGCTCTCCACAGGGCGATAGAGGCGGTTAATGAGGGAGACCGTGGCTGTGATGGTGCCGACGGTGAGGGCGGGGTCCGCCTTCGTGATGATAAACCAGCCGCCGGCAAAATAGATGAGCAGCGGGCCGAGCTGCGTGAACATCCCCATCAGCACCCGGAACCAGCGGCCGCTGTTGGATTCCCTGAGAGAGAGCTGCGTGACCTGCTCGTTGACGTCCACAAAGCGCTCATACTCCCGCTGCTCCCGGGTGAAGAGCTTCACGAGCAGAGAACCGGAGACGGAGAGCGTCTCGTTGATGAGCTGGTTCATCTCGTCGTTTTTGGCCTGGGCGTCCGTGAGGATCTGGTAGCGCTTTTTGCCCACGCTCCTGGTAGGCAGGATCAGCAGCGGGATCACCACGATGCCCACGATCGCGAGTTTCCAGCTCATGGTGAACAGCGCCACCAGCGTGGTCACCACCGTGGCGATGTTCGACACGATGCTGGAGAGCGTACCGGAGATGACGGAGCTGACGCCGGAGATGTCCGTGTTCATGCGGGTGATGATGTCGCCCTGCTTTTCCGAGGTAAAGAAGGCGTGGGGCATGTGCTGCAGATGGTCGTACATCTGGTTCTTCATATCGAAGATGATGCGCTGGGAAATCCAGGCGTTGATATAGCTCTCCAGTACGGAGATGACCTGCGAGCCCGTCAGGGTCACGAAGGCAAGGACCAGCAGCTTTACGAGCAGCGCCATGTTCTTGCCCACCAGCGCTTCGTCCACGATCCGACCGGTGATGATGCTGGGCAGAAGTCCCACCACGGCGGAGAGCAGGATCGTCGCAAACACCAGCAAAAACTGCAGCCAGTATGGCTTCAGATAGCCCAGGATGCGCCGGATCAGCGCTGCATTTACCTGGGGCAGATTCTGTTTTTCCTCGTCCGTCAGAAAACCGCGGGGGCCGAGTCCCCGTCCGGGTCCCGCCATGCGATCACGCTCCTTTTCATTGAGTGCAACCATTTTATTCCATTTGCCGCACGCCGTCAATAAAAAACACCCTCTGCGAACGATTCTCGCAGAGGGTGCCGGAACGTTTTGGATCAGCCGAGCAGGTTCTCGCCGGTCATGGCGGCGGGCTGCGCAAGGCCCATCACATGCAGGATGGTGGGGGCGATGTCGGCAAGCTTGCCGGGCTTGAGGCTCGCGCCCTTGACGGTGACACAGAAGGGTACGGGGTTGGTGGTGTGGGCGGTGTTGACCTTGCCGGTCTCGTCGAACATGCAGTCGGCGTTGCCGTGGTCGGCGGTGACGAGCAGCACCACGTCGTCGTGCTTATTGACTTCGTCGATGATGCGGCCCATGCAGGCGTCCACGGTCTCGACCGCCTTGACAGCGGCCTCCATGACGCCGGTGTGGCCCACCATGTCGCAATTGGCAAAGTTGCAGACGATCAGGGCATACTGCTCGGAGGCAATGGCCTCCACCACCTTGTCGCAGACCTTCTCGGCGCTCATCTGGGGCACCAGATCATAGGTGGCAAACTCCTTGGGAGAGGGCACCAGGCAGCGCTCCTCGCCCTCGCACTGCTTCTCCACGCCGCCGTTGAAGAAGAAGGTCACATGGGCGTACTTCTCGGTTTCCGCCACGCGGAACTGCTTGAGGCCCTGTTCGGATATCAGGTCCCCCAGGGTGTTCTCAATGACCTCGGGCGGGTAGGCGATGGGCAGCGTCAGCGCCTCATCGTACTGGGCGGTGCAGACATAGCTGAGAGGATAGACGGTCTTCTTGCGCTTGAAGCCTGCGAAGTCGGGCAGGTTCAGTGCCCAGGTCATTTCGCGGGCGCGGTCGGGGCGGAAGTTCATGAAGATGACGCTGTCGCCCTCGTTGATCTGTCCCTCGGGCGTGACAACGACGGGCTTGACAAACTCATCGGTCACATCCTCGGCGTAGCTGGCCTCCACGGCGTGCACGGGGTCGGGGTCCATCACGCCCTCGCCGCAGACGATGGCGTTGTAGCCGGCCTCAACGCGGTCCCAGCGCTTGTCGCGGTCCATGCCCCAGAAGCGGCCCTGGATGGTGG
>CAMKAP010000210.1 GCA_946410505.1 uncultured Clostridia bacterium | reverse complement strand
GACCGACCCCGGCTTTGCCGGCAACACCGCCACCAACGCCACCAAGCCCGCCACCCTGGAGACCGGCGCCGAGATCAAGGTCCCTCTCTTCATCGACCGGGGCGAGCGCATCAAGGTCGATACCCGCACCGGCGAGTATCTGTCCAGAGCGTAAGGCAAACACACAGCGGGTATTCGGGGGAGGTCACGTATCTCCCCCTTTTTTTACCAACAACAATAATGGACTGGAGGCTACCGAGATGACGATTGTTGAGAAAGCTGCCTATCTGAAGGGTTTGACCGAGGGCCTGGGCGTGGAGCCCGAATCCCGGGACGGAAAGCTCTGGAGCGCGCTGAACGATCTGCTGTCCGACATGGCGCATGAGATCGAGGACCTCCAGGCTGTAAGCTCCGACTACGCGGAAGTGATCGACGACATCTGCGAGGATCTGGGTTATCTGGAGGAGCTGACCGCCGATCTGGACGACGGCGGGATCGAAGAGCTGGATGACGACGACAACCTGTATGATCTGGCCGATTACGGCATCGGCGGCGACTTTGACGACGAGGAAAGCGACGGCGAGTCCGACGAGGATGAGGAAGTCGAGTACGATGGCGTGATGTACGATGTGACCTGCCCCTCCTGCGGCGAGGAGATCAGCTTCGACGAGGAGACTCTGGAGAAGGGCGGCATCACCTGCCCCAACTGCGGTGAAGTGCTGGAGTTCGATCTGGGTGAAAACAAGGAATAAGCAGCATATAAAGGCGAGCGGCGCGTGAAACAGTTCACGCGCCGTTCGCTTTTTCTTTTCAAAGGTTTCAAAGCCTCACGCTCACTTCGCCGGAGTTGAGCCGCCGCAGGCTGCCGTCCGGAAGGCGGACAAGGAGGCTGTAGTCCTCCTCCACCGAGAGGGCCGCAGCGGGGACCGGCTCCTTCCCCGGCGCGAGGATGTTGATCTCCCGCCCCGGGATCAGGGACCGGCGGCGATAGGCCTCCAGGATCGCCGGATCCTCCAGCCGGGCATAAAAATCCATCAGCTTGTCCAGCACCAGCGCAGCCAGCCGACAGCGCAGCTCCGGCGGTCTGTCCTCTCCGAACGCAGCCCCCGCGATCTGCCGCAGCTCTGGCGGAAAATCCCCGGCCGGGACGGCGGTGTTGATGCCGATGCCGACCACGGCGTAGCTGAGACCGCCGCTTTCACAGTCCAGCGAGGCCTCGGTCAGAATGCCGCAGACCTTCCTGCCGCCGACGAAAATGTCGTTGACCCACTTGATCTGAGCCGGGAGGCCGGAGAGCTCTTCGACCGCCTCCGCCACGGCCACGGCCGCGCAGGCGGTGACGCGCACAGCCTCCGCTGCGGGGAGCGTCGGGCGCAGCAGCAGGCTCATGTACAGGCCCGAATCCGCCGGGGAATAGAAGCTGCGGCCCATGCGGCCCCGTCCGGCGGTCTGCTCACCCGCAATCAGCGCAAGCCCCTCCGGCGCGCCCTCGGCCGCCATGGCCTTGAGCACCGTATTGGTGGAAGAGATGCTGGCGTAGACCTTCGGCGAAATCGCCGGGTTTTTCAGATAGCTTTTTACCCCCTGCTCACTGAGCACGTCGTTCCCGGCGTCCAGGCGGTAGCCGCGGTTGGTCGCCGATTCGATGGCGTAGCCCTCCGCGCGCAGCTGCTCCACCGCCTTCCACACGGCCGTGCGGCTGACGGCGAGCTCCCGCGCCAGCGCGGCACCGGAGACATAGTCCCCCATCTGCCGCCGGAGAACCGCAAGGACCTCGTCCTTTGTCATGGCATCATCCCCTGTTTATGATCGGATACAGCCGCCCGACCAGGAGCGTAGCCAGCGCGATCTTCACCGCGTCCGGCAGCAGATAGGGCAGCACACACCAGCCGAGGGCCGTCCCCACGCCGATGGGCCCGCTGCTGCGGGAGTAGACGAGGACGAACCAGGCGGTACCGAAAGTATAGCACAAAAGGATGCCCAATACCATAGAAATGATCAGGACCGGGAGTTTCCTGCCGAATTTATCCACCGAGAGGCCCACGACCAGCGCCGTGAACAGGAAACCTGCCAGATAGCCGCCGGTGGTGCCGAGCAGGGCGCCGAGACCGCCCTTGAAACCGGAGAACACCGGTACGCCCACGGCCCCCAGCAGCAGATAGACCGCCACGGTCCAGAGGCCCATTTTCAGGCCGAAGAGCGCTGTCACGAGGCAGACGGCGAAGGTCTGCAGGGTGAAGGGGATGGCGGCGGGTACGGCGATCCAGGAGCAGACGGCGATCAGCGCCGCGCCCATGGCGATCATGGCAAGCTCTCGGGTGGTCTTGGTTTTCATGTGATTGACTTCCTTTGATTATCAATGAATTGAAATGTATGGGTTTTTCCCAGCCGCTCAGAGCGGGCAGGCTGCAGTTATCAAGACCCATTTCTCTTTCCTCTTGCGGAAAGAGAAACGGTTCTTGTACTCCACCTTGCCGCAAATGCCATTCCCGGGCCTGTTTCACGACGGCCCGCCAATGGCGCGGCTGCGGAAATTGCGTGCCGCCTGTATCTGCCACCGGCAGCGGCGGCCCGCAATTCCAAAGAGAAAGGACGCTTTCCCAGAGTGGGCAGCACATGGTCTCATTGCGGGTCGCCGCCGTCCGAAAGTTAGCATGCCTGGTGCGCCCGGGTGTTCGCTGCCGCTATGTTGTGCAGAGCGAACACGCAGGAAAGCACGAAACGGCGGCTCTGCAGTTCAGCACCCGGGGAGCGGCGCGAGCGAAGCGAAGCCATTCCGCGAACGGCGAAGCGCAGAAAGCACGGCGTCCTTGGGAGCGATCTTTTCTTTCTTCCACCGGGCGCGGCACGTTCTTTCTTTTCTCAAGAAGAAAAGAAAGAATGGGGGGCGCAATACGCAGACAATGGCTTCTGAGCAGTTGAAAATCAGCCTTTCATTTCCGCCTTAAGATAGCACAAGCCCCGCAGATTGTCAACTGGCTTTAATAGTTCAGGTTTACAATCTGCGGGGCTTGTTTCTATTTTGGTTTACAGCAGGCTCTTTCTCTCCAGCATGTAGTCAAACCAGGCCTCAAACTCCGCGCCGAGGCGGCGGACCAGCGCCCTGGCCTCCTCCGGCCGGGCCGCGGCCAGATACAGGCACTGCTGTGCCAGCTGATAGCGCCGGGCCACGCTGAAGCGCGCGATCTCCTCGTCGGTATACTCCCCAAGGGCCGCCAGCTGCTCCTGCGCCTTGAAAAAGCGGATGAAGCTCTCGGCGGTCTCCCGGCCCACAATGGGCTCCAGCAGGGAAAAATCGTTTCCGGAGCTGTCCAGCGCTTTGGACGCCATCTCCCAGCGGCGGGGGTCGGCGTTGCCCTCGGTGCCGGTGAAGGGCGTGCGCAGATAGAGGTCGTTGTTCGCAAGAAACTCCATCACATAGGGGTTGATGCGGCTTCTCACGGCCCATGGCATCCAGTTTTCCACAGTGGTGCGGATGTAGATGTGGGCGAAGCGTCCGAAGAGCGGCTCCGCCAGATCATGGGCGGCGCTGGACTCACTGCGGTCGTTGCCGGCGGCCACGATGCGGGCGTTTGCCGGCAGGGGCCAGCGGTTGTTCACGAAACGCTCCAGCACGATCTTGAAGATCACCGACTGGGTCTGCTTGGTGGCATTGG
>CAMKAP010000209.1 GCA_946410505.1 uncultured Clostridia bacterium | reverse complement strand
TAAAAAAATATTTGAAAAAAATCGAAAAAAGGACTTGATTACTTTGCGAATTTGTAATATATTGTTACCACAACGCAGTTATGTAAAGTGTAATTTCCTCGACAAAGATTACATAACGGTGACGAAATGAGCGACGGGAGACGTTTTCTTTCCCGCGCGCAGGGAGAGGGCAACCGGCTCTGTTTGCTGCTGTTTTTCCTGGCGGGCTCGCTGCTTGCGTGGTTTGAGCCCGGCATGGCGGAGCGTCTTGACCGTTTACCCACGCTGCTGCCGGCCTGTCTGCTGCTGCCCGCTCTTTTGTCCGGCTGTGTTTTCGGGGGATTTCTGATCCCGGCGGTGACGCTTCTGTACGGGGTCTTCTCCATGCACGCGCTGGCCGGAGCCGGTCCCGCCGCGCTGCAGTCGCCGGAATTCTGGCGCGCTGCCGTGGGGCCGCTGCTGCTCTCGACGCCGCTGCTGTTTCTTCTCTGCGAGGCCGGGATGCGCCTTGCGGATCACGCTGCCGCTGTGCTCTCGTCTGGGACCGCCGCCGAGCGTGACACGGTGTTCAGACGGCAGGCGCTGCATCTTCTGGGCGTTATCGCTGCGCTGCTGTTCCGGTTTTGGCCGGAATGATTTGAACAAAGGAGGGTTTGGTTTGCAGAATACGGAGATCATCGAGCTGTTCGAGCATTATCTGAAGGATGAAAAGAACGCTTCGGCAAACACCCTCAGCTCCTACCTTCGGGATGTGCGGCAGCTGGCGGCCTATCTGGAAACGCATACCGATGTGAGCATAGAAAACGCCGACGCCGAGACGCTGGGAGAATACATCTCCTGGCTGAAGGAGAACGGCAAATCGGTGGCGACGGTGTCCCGCTCCATCGCTTCCATTAAAAACCTGTATTCCTATCTGTTCATCAAGCAGATCGTCACCCGGAACCCGGCCACCAAGCTGGTCTCGGACAAGAATGTGCAGAAGCTGCCGCAGATCCTGACCAGCAGGGAAGTGGAGCTGCTGCTGGAGCAGCCCCGCTGTGTGGACGCCAAGGGTTACCGAGACCGTGCCATGCTGGAGCTGCTGTATGCCACGGGCATGCGCGTGACCGAACTCATTGACCTGGACATCGGCGATGTGAATCTGGGCGCGGGCGTTGTGCGCTGCCACAGCCGCAACAAGGAGCGCGTGATCCCCATGTACCCCGCCGCCATCAAGGCGCTGGAGGACTACATCACGCTGGTGCGGCCGCAGATGATCTCCTCGCCCGAGGAGCTCTCGCTCTTTGTCAATGTGAGCGGCGAGCGGATGTCCCGCCAGGGCTTCTGGAAGATCATCAAGTACTATCAGAAGAAGGCCAAAATCGACAAGGACATCACGCCCCACACCCTGCGCCACTCCTTTGCGGCGCATCTGCTGGAAAACGGCGCCGACATCCATGCGATTCAGGAGATGCTTGGCCACGCGGATATTTCCTCCACGCAGGTCTATTCGCAGCTGGTGAAGAAGCAGCTGAAGGACGTATACAACAAGGCCCACCCCAGGGCCTGACAGCAAAGCGATTCATACCGGCGCTCCGGAGGGGCGCCGGTATTGTTATGAAAGCTTAAGTTTTTTCCTGTTGTTTCGGCAGGAAGCCTGTGATAAAATTGAGAGCCATGAGAGACGTACATTTTGAGATCGAAAGAAAATACCTGATCCGTATGCCGGATCTTGCCTGGCTTACGGCCAACGCGGAGGGGACGGAGATCACCCAGACCTATCTGCTGGCCCGGCCCGGCACCACCGAGCGCGTGCGCAAGCGCGGGCGGGACGGGGTCTTTACCTATACCCACACCACGAAGACCAAGCTCAGCGACCTGCGGCGTATCGAGGACGAGGAGGAGCTGACGCAGGAGCAGTATCTGCGCCTGCTGCAGCGGGCCGACCCCGCCCGGAACGTGATCGAGAAGACGCGCTGGTGCTTTCGTTACGAGGGGCAGCTCTTTGAGCTGGACGTGTTCCCGTTCTGGGCAGACCGGGCGTTTCTCGAGATCGAGATCCCGGACGAGAGCCAGCCCGTCCGCCTGCCGCCCTGGCTGCAGCTTGTGCGCGAGGTGTCCGCCGATCCGCGCTACACTAACGCCGCGCTGTCCCTTGCCGTACCGCAGGAAGACATTGGAGAGGAGTCCAAGCCATGAAGAAAACACTGACGATCCTGCTTGCCCTCGTGATGCTGATGCAGCTTGCCGCCTGTTCACAGATCCGATCCCTGAAAGCCGTTGAGCTGCCACCGCTGCCGGAGGTCACGCAAAGGCCCGAGGCCAGGACCCTCGCGGAGAGCGTGACGGAGACGCCGCCTGCGGCGCAGGAGCCGGTTCCGGAGCTTCCGCCGGAGGAGGATGGCGCAGCGGACATGCGCGTCCCCGTGATCGTGAACTTCCGCCGCAGCGTGACCGAGGAATTCGACCCCGCGGAGGGGGCGACGCGGATTCTGCGCTTTGCCGACACGGTGCCCCATGTGAGCATGCCGGGCAGGGAAGCGGCTGCCGACGCCATCAACGAATATATCGCCCTGCTGGATGAGACCTACGTCACCGGCAACGACTACGGCGACGGTTACTCAGACGGCTACAACGGCTATCTGGAGCAGGCCATCGACAATTTTACCTACGCCCACGAGACGGGCGCGGAGATCCCGCTGGAATTTGAGGCGGAGCGCAGCGTGAGCGTGGAGAGGGCCGACGGGCGGATCCTGAGCCTGCTGTTTACCGAGTACGCCTATCTGGGCGGCGCCCATGGGAGCTACGTGAACAAGGCCTATGTGTTCGATACCGAAACCGGCACTCAGCTGAGCCTGGACCAGGTCACGCCGGACTATGACGCTTTCACCGCTTACGTCACCCAGAGCATGATGGAGCAGGCGCGTGCTGACGAGGACCTCAGCGCGGAGATCGCGTCTTTTATCCCCGAAGAGGAGTGGGAGACCGCCTTCGGCGCCCTGCTGCGGGAGGGCTCCTGGTACCTGAATGACGAGGGCCTGGTGCTCTTCTCCCAACTCTATGAGCTGGCAAGCTATGCCGCCGGGATCCAGAGCTTTACGATGCCCTACGAGGAGCTTGGCGAGCTGCTTTACGAAAAGTGGCGTCCGGGCCCGAAGGAGAGTGTGGGTGCTCCGGAGCTGCTGGACATGGCGCAGATCGAGGAGGGGAGCTTTCCCATCCTGGACATGGTGCAGGTCAGCGAAAACGGCGAGCAGCTCTGCCTGCGCAGCGCCGGGCGGCTATTCGATGTGATGCTCAGCCGCGCGGGTTTTGCGGAGGAGTCGGAGCTCTATTACCGGGGCGATCCGCTCTGGTACTGCAGCTGCTTGGAGGCCTCCGGCCTGCAGATCGAGACGGTGCTGCCGGATGCGATCCCCGATCTGATGCTCAGCTACCTGGGCGAAGACGGCGCGGCGCACCGGGCGCTGCTGACGCGCAGCGGCGAAAACGGCGCCCTGCTTCTCATAGAA
Source organism: uncultured Clostridia bacterium (assembly GCA_946410505.1). The sequence goes on along the minus strand of CAMKAP010000209.1, from coordinate 186 downwards.
GACGAGGTAAACTTTTCGGAATACTGAAAATACAGACAGGGGAGCGGCGAGACATCGCCGCTCCCGTTTGCTTTTGCGATCACGGAAAGAAAACCGCGTCTGTCTGATCGCTCGAAGTTCCGGCCTGTGTATATCAAGACCCATTTCTCTTTCCTCTTGCGGAAAGAGAAACGGTTCTTGTACTCC
>CAMKAP010000208.1 GCA_946410505.1 uncultured Clostridia bacterium | reverse complement strand
ACTGCAAAAAGCGTAAGATAGAGCCAAAGCGCCTTCGTATCCATGCCCGGCTCTTCGCCGAGAAAGACGGAGATCGGTGCGGGCGAGAGAATAAGGCAGGCAAGGCAGAGCAGCACCAGGGAGAGAAGCCACACAGGCAGGGTGGTGCTGACAAAGTCGCCGAAGCCCAGCTCATAGAAGGAATAGAGATACAGGTTCTGCGGGTTGCCCACAGGCGTGAGCATGCTGCCGAGATTGGCGGCGGCGGTCTGCAGCACGACGATGTGGATGAGCTCTTTTTTCCGGTCTGCCATGCCGAGGACAACCACGGCAAAGGGCACGAAGGTCAAAAGCGCCACATCGTTTGTGATGAGCATGGCGCTGAAAAAGCTCAGCAGCACCAGCAGAAGCCCGATGCCCCGGACGCTTTTGACCTTTTCGCAGAGGATATGCGCCATGTGGGCGAATAGTCCCGCCTGACGAAGGCCTGCGACCACGGTCATCAGGCAGTACAGCAGAGAGAGGGTGCGATAATCCATATAGCGTGCATAGACGGTGTCCGGCGGGACAAAGATACAGCTTACGAGCGCCGCCAGCGCCGCGATCAGCAGCACGGGATCGCGCTTTACAAAGGAGCGGATTGCAGCCATAAGTGCCTCCAGATGAGATGTCAGCGCACAGTATACCTCCATATGACATGCTTCGCAATAGAAAAAAGCGCCGCCGAAAGAAATCGGCGGCGCCGTAAATCACATTTTTCCCTTTTTGTCTTTGCGTTTGAACAGGCGCATGATCTTCAGCGGCTCGTAGTAGTTGAGCACGGTGTGCAGAAGATGCACGGCGTCGGACTCCGTGCGGTAACTGCCGGGGAGGAAAACGCGCATGTCTTCCAGCTGGGGCTCCTTCTCGTGGAGCATCTGCATGAGCTTGAGCTCGGCGCGGCGGTTGTTGGCGTCCATGGAATAGATGTACAGACCGCTGATGCCGGGCGCCGCCGTCTGCGGGCGGATCACGGAGCGCAGCTTGTTTTCACGCAGCATCTTCTGCATCCGCATGCGCAGTACCTTGATCTTATCGTCCTCGTCGATGATCTTGAAGTAGACAAGCTCCTCGTCCTTGTAGATTTCCCCGTCCAGATAGCTGCGGTATGGGGAGGTGCGCATCCGGTCGTAAACCTTCTTCTCCTGCTCGTTCATTTTGCCCTGGTGGAAGATGCAGGTCTTGTTGTTGTGGATGGTGTAGATAAAATAGCTCAGCCCCAGATTGTCCAGGTATTCGCGCACTTTGCCGGAGGTCTCGGCGGGGATGTTCCAGTGGCAGAGATAACGGTTTTCGTTGGCGTCGTAGATTGCGGCACCGTCCATCACGATCAGGGGGACGGAGAGGTGAGTGCCGCCCATCTGCAGGGTGAAAAAGGCGGGGGCGTGCTCGGACATGAGGCAGATTTTCGCTCCGTCGTTATAGAGGTAGTTGAGCCGAAAGAGAGCGACGGCGGGGATCTGGGAAAAACGGTCGGGCACCAGATCTTTGGTGCGGATGAAGAAAACCAGATCCCGGTTCTTATCGCGCGGCAGACGAAAGACGTTTACGCCGATGGCTATGAAGGTCCCCAGCAGCACATCGGAGATCCGGTAAAAGGCTTGCTGCAGAGGGGACTCGATCTCCGGGAAGGCAATCACGATGCAGATGAACACGATGGCGGCGAGGCTGGATGCGTCAGCCATGCGGATGGCAACGGCACCGTAGAGCGAAACGATCACGCCCAGGGCCATCAGTGCGTAAAGCAGGAGCCGGTGGTTTGCCAGATCCGGAAAAAGCAGGCACAGCAGCAGAAACAGCAGTCCCCAGAAGGAGCCGATCAGCGTGCCGGCCACGCGGTTGACGGCAAACTCCCTTGTATCGCGCACATAGGGCTGCATACAGATGATGGCGGTGATGCAAGCCTCTGAGGAGAGGGACGCGCCCTGGATCCCGCGCAGATGGAACACCAGCAGGCAGAGAAACACGGCAATCGCGGTTTTTGTGATTCGCTGCCCGATATGTGGGAGCCGGAAGGGCTCGCGCAGGGTATTGTCAGAATGATTCATGCTTATATCCTCGATGCTCCCGGGAAGGGGAGCCAACATGGTTATACACACATATTTAATAAAAAGAGAAGCCTCTCTTTATCAAGTGCCGTATTTTACACAGCTTCTGAAAAAAAAGCAAGCCCTAAAAAAGTAAAATTTTTGTTTACAGATGCCCTGTCTGTGTGGTACTATAGGGCAAAATTCACCAATTTAACGAACAGGTTCTTTAAATCGGTGAAAAAGGAGGTAGATTTTGTGGAGAGAGAAAGCTTTCGGTCGCGCTTAGGCTTCCTGCTGGTCAGCGCGGGCTGTGCCATCGGCTGCGGAAACGTCTGGAAATTCCCGTGGATGACTGGTCAGTTCGGCGGCGGCGGCTTTGTGCTTGTTTATGTTCTGTGTCTGCTCCTGCTGGGCCTGCCCTCCATGACGATGGAGTTTGCCATCGGACGCGCATCTCAGGCAAGCCCTGTCAAAATGTATCAGAAGCTGGAGAAGCCGGGCCAAAAATGGCATATTCACGGCTATTTTGCTCTGCTGGGCAACATCGCGCTGATGGCCTTCTATACAGTGGTCACCGGCTGGATGATGTATTACTTCGTGCGTTTCCTCACCGGCAGGACAGCCGACCTGGGCTTCGTGGCGATGATCACGAACCCCGGCGTCAATGTGATTTATCTGCTGGTTGCCGTGGTGCTGGGCTTTGCGGTGCTGAGCTTTAACCTGCAGGGCGGGCTGGAGCGCGTCACCAAGTATCTGATGACGGCGCTCTTCGCGCTGATGCTGATTTTGGCCATTCACAGCGCCACGCTGGACGGGGCCAAAGAGGGCCTGAAGTTCTACCTGGTGCCGGATTTTTCCAAAATCACCGGCGAGGTTGTGGTGGCAGCCATGAACCAGGCCTTCTTCACACTGTCGATCGGTATCGGCTCCATGGCCATCTTCGGAAGCTACATCGGCAAGGAGCGCACCCTGATGGGCGAATCCGTGAACGTCATCCTGCTGGACACTTTTGTGGCCATTATGGCGGGCTTCATCATCTTCCCGGCCTGCTTCACCTTCAACATCGAAGTGGACGCAGGCCCGGGGCTGCTGTTCAACACCATGGCCACGGTTTTCAACAACATGGCCGGCGGCCGGATCTGGGGCAGCCTCTTCTTCCTGTTCATGGTCTTTGCCGCCTTCTCCACGGAGCTGGCTGTGTTTGAGAATATCCTCGCCTGCGTCCGTGAGATGACCGGCTGGAACCGCGTCAAGGGCTGCATCGCCTGCGGCGTCGGCATCTTCCTGCTGGCGCTGACCACGGCCCTGGGCTACAGCGTGTTCCACTTCCAGCCCTTTGCCGACGGCACCGCCTGGCTGGACTTCTGGGATTTCATCGTCAGCACCAATCTGCTGCCCCTGGGCGCACTGATCTTCTCCATCTTCTGCTGCTATAAGATCGGCTGGGGCTGGGACGCCTTCCTGCAGGAGGCCAACGCCGGCAAGGGTCTGAAGGTCAAAAACTGGATGAAGCCCATCTTCCGCTATGTGGTTCCCGTCTGCGTGGCGGGGCTGTATCTCTACGGTCTGTTCACCTTCAAGTGGAAGTGATCGCAGAATATCCTTCATCGTTTCCAAGGCCCGGACGC
>CAMKAP010000207.1 GCA_946410505.1 uncultured Clostridia bacterium | reverse complement strand
AAGGCCGGCCTGTCCAAGAAGGACAGTGAGAAGGCCATCAACGCCGCGTTTGACGCCATTACCGGTGCTCTCGTTGCCGGTGAGAAGGTTCAGCTGGTCGGCTTCGGTGCTTTTGAGGTCAAGGAGCGCGGCGAGCGCGTTGGCCGCAACCCCCAGACCAAGGAAGAGATCACCATCCCCGCTTCCCGCGTTGCCAGCTTCAAGGTCGGCAAGGCTCTGAAGGACGCCGTCGCCAAGTAAGCGAACCGGATATAGTCAAAAGCTGCGCTGTCTGTCGGCACGCAGCTTTTTCTATTCTATTCTCCACCGGAGGGAAACCGTATGCGTTTGGACAAATATCTGAAAGTCTCCCGGCTCATCAAGCGCCGCACCGTTGCCAACGACGCCTGCGACGGCGAGCGCGTCTCCGTCAACGGCAGGCCGGTGAAGGCCAGCTACCAGGTTAAGGTGGGTGATGTGATCGAAATCGCCTTCGGCAAGGGCACGCTGAAGGTGGAGGTCACACAGGTCAGCGAGACCGTGAGCAAGGCGGACGCCCCGGCCATGTACCGGGAGATCGGATAAAAGCGGGACTGTGATGCTTTGGATGCATCACAGTCCCGCTTTTTTCTTTTTGCAGACCTCAGGCCGCCTGCAGCAGACCGCCATAGTCGACCGCGAGCTGATCCTTCAGGGCGGAGATCTCCTCGGCGCTCATGCCGATCTCCAGCAGATAATCCTCCGCCTCCGCAGCCAGGTCCAGCGAAGCATCGTCGATCGCATCGACCCCGAAGGCATCGGCCAGGCTTGCCTTGATGTTGCTGTCTGCGATCTGCGCATACTGCTCCGAATCAGGCCCGATCCCGTAGAAGTTGTAGTATGTGAGCATGTAGTCCTCTACGACCTCGTCGACGCTCGCCCCCATCAGGCACTCCAGGATGCCGCAGGCAAAGCCGGTGCGGTCCTTGCCTTCCTGGCAGTGGATCAGATAGGGTCCCTCGTGGGAAGCCAGATAGCGGAAGCCGTCGGCCAATGCCGTCCGGAACTCCTCGGAAGCGAAATCGATCTTCATGTCCAGGGCGATGATATCACAGTCGGCATAGTAGCTCAAGTCATAGTCGGGATAGCTCTTCATGGCTTCCTCGCTGTCTGCCATGTTCATGACCGTACGGATGAGGGCGTTCTGCAGCGCCGCATCCGCCTCGGCATTGCGGTTATAGGCAGGCCTCACGGGCGAGGAGGAGCGGTACAACGTGCCGACGCCCATACCGGTGGTCTCCACTGCGCGAAAATTGGCGAACTCCTCGTCACTCAGCTCCGGATAGTCTGACCGTTTGTTGCTGCGGGTGCCGCCCAGCTGGTGCATCTGATACTCCTCGGCATAGCCCTGCTTCTGCACCATGGAGATCGAAACCGCGACCGGCTGCTCCAGTCCCCCGGTAAGGATCCAGGTGAAGCCGGGATCGCAGTCGATCTTTTCGTATTCGGCAATGCCCATGGCCTCGGTCAGGTTCCCGCCGTTGATCGCAAGCAGCACCTCCTCCACGCCCTTGGTGGCGCTGAACTTGTAAATACAGATGGGTTCGCCGGAATCGGCGTCGGAATAACTGGTGCCGATGGGCATCTCCATTTCATGCTCCCCGATCCGCACCAGGATCACGTCCGCCTGCTCATAGCCCAGCTCCTTCATAGAATCCGGGCTGATGCTCAGGACGATATTGCCGTATTTGCTGATCTCGTAGATCGTCGCCTCGATGGCCGGCGCCTGGTCCGCGTCCTCCGTGGCCTGCGGCGCGGCCGCGACGCAGGCGAGAAAGGCAAACAGCGCGAGAACGATCGCAATTGCCTTTTTACTTCTCGTCATAACCTTGGAATGATACACCGATTTTGGTCTCCTTTTCTGTCATATTCAGCGCGTGGGGATGATCTCGATCCAGTAGCCGTCGGGATCTTCCAGGAAGTAAATGCCCATGGCGGGGTTTTCAAAGCAGATGCAGCCCATGGCCTCGTGCTTTGCGTGGGCACTCTCCATATCGTCCGTGCGAAAAGCCAGGTGATATTCCTGCTCGCCCAGATCGTAGGGCTCGCTGTGGTCGCGCAGCCAGGTCAGCTCCAGCCGGAAATCGGTGATCCCGTCGCCGAGGAAGACGATTTTGAAGCTGCCGTCGGGAGCGTTTTTCTCCCGCACGGGCTTGAGGCCCAGCGCCTCGTCATAAAACTTCAGGCTGCGCTCCAGATCCAGAACGTTAAAATTAAAATGGTTGAAAGAAAACTGCATAAGCCATCACCTCGCCGGTATTGTAACGGAAATCACGCCCTTTTGCAAGAGCGCATAGACTGATACTAGAACCTCATAAAAACCTTTCATCGCTTAAAGGTTTTTATAGCGCCGTAAGGCGCGTAGAGGTTCTGTATGAGACGGATTTTCAGCGCCTACGCGCTGAAAATGCCGCGGGAACCGCGGCTTATCTGATTAAAGTTTTTAATCAGATAATAGTATGAGACGAGGTGGAAGCCATGAACAAGGAAACGACGCTCTCCGCCCTGCGCCCCGGCCAGCGCGGCCGCGTGCGTTCTCTGCGCATTGCCGGGCCCATGCGCCTTCGGCTGCGGGAGCTGGGGCTTGTGGAGGGCGCGGAGCTTCGCTGTCTCGGGCGCAGTCCCCTGGGCGACCCCGCGGCCTACAGCCTCTGCGGCGCGGTTCTGGCCCTGCGGGACCGGGATGCGGACAGGATTCTGATAGATCGGACGGAGGGTTAGGATGGAGGAGCATGTGATCGCCCTGGCAGGGCTGCCGAACGTGGGAAAAAGCACGGTATTCAATCGCCTGACGGGGCTGCGGCAGCACACCGGCAACTGGACCGGCAAGACTGTGAGCTCGGCCTGCGGGCGTTTTACCGTCGGAGCGCGGCGCTGCGTGCTGGTGGACGTTCCGGGGACCTACTCTCTCTCCGCCCATTCGAAAGAAGAGCAGGTAGCCCGGGATTATCTTCTCTCCGCTGAACCGGAGGCCATTCTGCTGGTCTGCGACGCGGGACTGCTGGAACGCAATCTCTTTTTCGCCCTGCAGATCCTGGCGCTCGGCAAGCCTGTTCTCCTCTGCCTGAACCTGATGGACGAGGCGCGGCGGCGCGGCCTGCGGCTGGATCTGCCGCTGCTGTCAAAGCGCCTGGGTGTGCCGGTGATCGGCCTCAGCGCCCGCAGGCCCGGCAGCCGCAGGCTGCTTCTGGCGGCGATAGACGCATTGCTGGAGGCGCCCGGAAAGGCGGTCTCCCCCATTGCGCTGCCGCAGGCCGAGGGGGAAGACGAGAAAACGGCGGCGCTGGTACGTCTGGCGCAGGCGATCTGCCGGGATGCGGTGCGGGGACCGCGGGAGCCGCTGCGCCGGGAGGCGCGCATCGACAGGATACTGACCCATCGGGTGCTGGCCTATCCGCTGATGCTTCTGCTGCTGGCGCTGGTGTTTTATCTCACTGTTGCCGGGGCCAACCGGCCCTCGGCCTGGCTGAGTCGGCTGCTTTTTTCCCTGGAAGCTCCCCTGGGGGACGCGCTCATGGGTCTCTCCCTCCCCGCGGCGCCGGTCGCGCTGTTTACAGAGGGTGCGTACAGGACCCTCGCCTGGGTGGTGTCCGTGATGCTGCCGCCCATGGCGATCTTCTTCCCGCTCTTTACGCTGCTGGAGGATCTTGGCTATCTGCCCCGGGTCGCATACAATCTCGACCGCCCTTTCCGAGCCTGCGGCGCCTGCGGCAAACAATGCCTGACGATGCTGATGGGCTTTGGCTGCAACGCGGCGGGGG
>CAMKAP010000206.1 GCA_946410505.1 uncultured Clostridia bacterium | reverse complement strand
TGTTCGATTGTCGGCAAACCTCCCGGTCAGCCCACAATCTCCGGTGTGGTGCAGGTTCTCAAACACTACGCTCCTTGTTGAAATATTTCACCGCGCGCGGCGGACTGCCGGCGGCAATCCTGCCGCGCGGGGGCTTGCCGAATACTGAGAAAGTGCTGAGATCACTGGCGGAAAATCGAGAGATCGAAGAACGGCGCCGGGTAAAACACTCTGCTGTCGAGATCGAGCACGAGCATGGTGCCGCCGTTGAGCGTGCCGGTCGCATCGTATTTGCCCCAGGGATCGTCAGAAATGTAGCTGTTGATGTGCGCCTGGATGGGCAGCTTGTAGCGGCTGCTCTCCCGGTTGAGCCCGAAGAGTGAATGAATAGGCGCGGTAAAGGTGTTGATCGAAAGATAGGGGACCGGGTCGGCCCAGTCGCCGAGACGCTGGATCGTACCCTCGCGGAAGCCCTGAGAGAGCAGGGGGGAGCCGAAACCGACAGTATTGAGCACCTGATACTCTCTCTTGATGAGCGGGTTGGCGGCAACCTGCTGGGCGACCATTCCGCCCAGGCTGGTGCCGGCTAGGACCAGCTTTGATCCGGCCTTGATATTTTCGCGAATGACCCTGACAGCGTTGAAATAATATGGGTTGTTCAGATTGAAGCCTGAGAGGAGATCCGTGATCACCTCGGTGGACTGATTCAAGACCAGCTCTGTTCCCGAAAAAGTGACAAGATAAATGTCCTGTGAGCGGCCCGTGCGGGAGATCATCTTTCCCTGTGTGATACTGATCGGCCCGGGATTCCCGTTATTCTTGCCCATTTTTACCAGAGCGGCAAGCTCAGGCGCTTTGGTGACTGTGACGCTGTTTTCGGCATGGGCGGGTGCGCTGCCCATCAGCAGGGCTGCAACCATGACAACAGCCAGCAGATTTGCCAGCAGGCGTACGGTTTTGTTTTTCACGGCGATCCTCCTTCTTTTTTTCGACCTGCTCCGGAAGCTGCGGTCCGGTTACAGGTATTTATACTTTGTATAATCAGTTTACTCTGTATGGAAAAGAAAGTAAAGCGATATATGATATTTTGCCCGGCTTTCTCCACTGCAGGCCTGCCGTGAATCTGCAGCGGCGGATGATCACACAGCAGATAGAATTGCGATGGGGCATGATGTGAATGAAAACGGATTCTATCACGATACCCGGTTCCCGGGAAGACAAACGGCGAAGTCGTAAGAAAAGACTGGAAAAAGGGAAAAGAGCATGCTATACTAAATTGTTATCAGCAAAAGAAAACAGATTTATTCTGAAGGACCGGAAAAACCATATGAAGACTATCAATCGGCCAACATTGAAATTGGTGCTTTGCTTCGTGTTTGTGCTCCTTGCCGCGATCGCGGGTGTTCAACAGTATTACCTGAGCCTCGCGTGGGTGAAGGTGCATTATCTGACACCCGAGGGCGAGATTACCGAACGGGTACATATCGGCCAGGAGCACACGATCCGCGCTCCTGAGGAGATCGAGGGCTATACCTTCCTGCGCTGGCGGGACGAGCAGGGCAACACCGAGACACGCGAGACGATCACCGTGTATGAGGACGTCTGGTATGCGGCGGATTACGCCGTAGCCCTTCTCAAAGAGGAGCACCCGGTGTACCTCTTCCCGGATGAAAACGGCTATTACAGGCCGCATGACCCGATGCTTCGCTCGGACGCCGTTACCATGCTGCATATCCTGCTTGGGAAACCCGGCGGGAGCAGCGACAGTTTTCTGGATGTGGACAGCAATGCCCCCTATGCCAAGGCGGCAGCAGCGCTGCGGGAACTGGGCGTCATTTCCGGCAGCCGTCTGCATCCAGACGAGGTCATTACCAGAGGCGAGCTGCTGGAAATGCTGGCTGCCCTGTACCCGAAAGCGAAAGAGGATTATGTTTTTGCCGATCTTGAGAAGGGGCAGCCCTTTTATGAAGCCTGCTGCTGTGCAGCGGAACAGGGATGGATCGAAAGCGGCAAAAAGGCAGAATGCAGAGCCGATGAACTGTTGACGCGCGTGGAGACTGCGGCGCTCATGAACCGTATCACGGGCCGTTCCGAACGACCGGGCGCCCGCCTGCTGCAGGTTGGCTCTCCGGTGGACCTGTACCCCACGGAGGACGGCTACTGGGATATGGTGGAGGCCTGTATTCCCCACAAGTTTATGATGCTGGCAGATAAGGAAATCTGGACAGACAGCGAAGCTGCCGAGAAACTGCCGGAGGGCAAGCGGTTGATCGGCTGGCGCCTGAGCTGGATCGGATCGGACGGCCGCGTCCTTCGGAACACCGATATGGGCAACCTTCATTTTGACGAGAACGGCTGGTATACCTCCGGCAGCCCGGAGCTGGACGCGCTGGTGCTTGACACGCTCAACAAAGTGCTTGTGGACGGCATGGACGAGGAAGAGCAGCTGCTCACGCTGTACCGTTATGTGCGCGATAACTTCAAGTACGTTCGCCGGGAGCCCTATCCCGCGGGTGAGACCCCGTGGCTTGTGGACGAGGCCACGGATATGCTGGCCACCGGCAAAGGCAACTGTTACAGCTATGCCTCGGCCTACTGCATGCTCGTGCGTGCCATCGGTGTGGACGCCATCGTGATTTCCGGTCATGTGGGTTCCAATTTTGCGCCCCACGGCTGGGTGGAGATCATGCGCGGCGGAGAACCCCACATCTTCGACACGGAACTGTCCATGGCTCATCCGGGTCAGGGCGACCTTTACTACTATGATCGCAGTTATGAGGCCATCGCCAACTGGTCCTATGTAAAACGCTGAGGAGGGGATAGGATGGAGAAAATCACGCGCCGGCAATTTCTCCGCGGCAGCGCTGCTGCGGCAGCAATGCTTGCCGCCTCGGGACTTATGCCGCTGCTGTCCGGCTGCGGACAGGACGGGCAGCCTGCGGCGGTGGTCCCCAGCGTTACGCCCACGCCCGAAATGTCCCCGATTCCCACGTTCTCCCCGGATGCCGTGCTCTATGAGACCACGGTGGGCATGACCAACTGCTACGGCGGCCCCGGCGAACCGGAGGACGCTTTTCTCGGCGCCATCCCGGAGGGTGTGCAGGCGGAGTTTCTGCGCGAGGAGGGCGAAGACACGCTGCTGTGTCTGCCCGGCGGCATGGAGGTCTGGGTCAGCTCCTGGATGGTCGATCCTGTAGATGCCGAGGCAAGAAAGACGCGCAGCGCCGCTTATCTGAGCGAACGCACAGAGCGGGCGCGCTATTTGGAGCTTGAGAGGCGTGTCATACACACCTGCGCCCTGCAGCAGACACCCTGCCGGAGTTATCCGGAGGAGGATGCGCGGGAGGTCTACCGCCTGAGCGCCGGAACCCAGGTTACAGTTTACGGCAGAGAAGGGGAGTACTATCTGGTAAAGCTCCCCATCGACCGTTTTGCCTATGCGCCGGTGCGCGCGCTGATCTGCGACAGCACATATCGCACGCTCGAGGGCGCGGTGGATCTGCGCACCTTCCTGCCCGAGGCGGAGTTTGAGCTCCTGTTTGCCACCCGCAACAACATTACCGGGGAGGCTCTGTATCCCCAGATCCCGATGATGGAAATCAACACGGCGCAGCATCTGAAGCAGGCCTACGAGAGCTTTCTTGCCGACGGCTATGCACTGAAGGTCTACGACGCCTACCGCCCAAAATCCGCCCAGTTCAAGCTCTACGACGCCGTTCAGAACGCCTGGTTTATCGCAAATCCCTATAACGGCAACTCCTGGCATCAGCTGGGCCGGGCCATTGATATGAGTCTGATCGAC
>CAMKAP010000205.1 GCA_946410505.1 uncultured Clostridia bacterium | reverse complement strand
CATTGCCGCCCGCGCCGTTGATGAGGATATCGCAGGGGCCGAGCGCATTCAGGACGGCTTCGTGCGCCGTCTTCACGCTCTCGCTGTCCGTGCAGTCCACCTGGAAGGCCTGTGCCTTCAGGCCTTCGCCGCGCAGCTGCTCTGCCAGCTTCTCCGCCTTGGACAGCGTGCGGTTAAGGATGGCGACGGACGCGCCGTGCTGCGCGAGCGCGCGGCAGAAGCCGCTGCAGAGCACGCCGGCGCCGCCGGTCACTACAGCGACCTTTCCGCTAAGATCAGGGGTCTTGAGAAGAGTCATGGATCTGTCCTTTCTGAAGTCTCCTTCTAAGGGGAAAGCGTTTACGCGTTGTAGGTCCCGGCACTGGTGGAGCCGCCGTGGCCGGTCCAGTTGGTGTGGAAGACCTGCCCTCTGGGCATATCCACGCGCTCATAGGTATGCGCGCCGAAATAGTCACGCTGCGCCTGCAGCAGATTCGCGGGCACGCGCGCCGTGGTGTAGCCGTCAAACCAGGCAAGCGCCGAGCTGAAGGTCGGCATCGGGATGCCGGCCTTTATGCCGTAGGCGACCACCTCGCGCCAGGCCAGAACCAGCTCCTTCATCACGCCGGAGAAGTAATCGTCCATCAGCAGGTTCTGCAGCTTAGGATCCTTATCGTAGGCCTCCTTGATCTTGCCCAGGAACACGCTGCGGATGATGCAGCCGCCCCGCCACATGAGCGCGATGCCGCCGTAGTTTAAGTTCCAGCCGTAGGTTCCCGCGGCGCTGCGCATCAGGGTGTAGCCCTGCGCGTAGGAGACGATCTTGCTCGCATACAGCGCCTTACGCACGCATTCGATGAACGCCGCCTTATCGCCTTCAAAAGCCGGGATCTCATGCGGGTAGAGCTTTGCCGCCGCGACGCGCTCATCCTTCTGCGCGGACAGGCAGCGCGCAAAGACCGCTTCCGTGATCAGGGTCAGCGGAACGGCTTCGTCCAGCGCCGCGATGCCGGTCCATTTGCCGGTGCCCTTCTGGCCTGCCTTGTCCAGGATCTTATCCACCACGTAGTCGCCGTTTTCATCCTTATAACCAAGGATGTCCCGCGTGATCTCGATCAGGTAGCTGTCCAGCTCCGTCTTGTTCCAGGCTGCAAAGATATCGTGCAGCTCTTCATTGGAAAGGCCAAGGCCGTCCTTTAAGAGCTGATAGGCTTCGCAGATGAGCTGCATGTCGCCGTATTCGATGCCGTTGTGCACCATCTTGACAAAATGGCCTGCACCGTTTTCTCCCACCCAGTCACAGCAGGGGGCACCGTCTTCCACCTTGGCGCAAATGCTCTGGAAAATCGGTTTGACATACGGCCATGCGGCGGGAGACCCACCCGGCATCATAGAAGGACCTTTTAATGCACCATCTTCCCCACCGGATACACCGGTCCCAATGTAAAGAAATCCTTTACTCTCCACATAGGCGGTGCGGCGGGCGGTGTCCGGGAAGTGGCTGTTGCCTCCGTCAATCAGAATATCGCCCTCTTCCAGATAGGGGAGGATGGAGTCTATCAGATCATCAACGGCTTTGCCGGCTTTGACCATCATAAAGATTCTGCGGGGCTTTTCCAGAGAAGCGGTGAGCTCTTCCAGAGAATGAGCTCCGATGAAGTTCTTCCCGGCTGCCCGTCCGGCGAGAAAGGCATCCACTTTTTCAACTGTGCGGTTGTAAACAGCAACCGTGAAGCCCTTTGATTCCATATTCATCGCGAGATTCTCGCCCATGACGGCGAGACCGATCATTCCAATGTCTGCTTTTTTCATTGGATATTTCCCTCCCATTCTCATCTCTGCACTCTGGCGTTGCCGGCGTAGATATCCCAGAGTTGTTTCTCATCGGCAGGCTCAGCATAGTCATTGAGGCTGCAGGCGGCAAGCACACCGGATGCCCACCCGAACTGGATCCACCTGGAAGCCTCCCAGCCTTTCAGAATGGCGTAGAGAATACCGCCGGAGAAGCCGTCACCGCCGCCGATGCGATCCATTACGGGGATAGGACGCGGTTCCTCAACAAACCACTGGCCGTCAGCCCAGAGAATACCGCCCCAGAGGTGTTCGTTGGCAGAGAGTACCTGGCGGAGAGAGGTGGCATAGGCAATGGCGTTCGGGTAGGTTTCGCGCACCTGATTGATCATGCCCTTGAAGCTTTCAATCTTGGAGGCGAGATCCTTGCCGCCGGCCTCCGGGCCTTTAAACCCGAGACAGAGCTGGAAGTCTTCCTCGTTGCCGATTAGCACATCAGCCACGGAGGCGATCTTCCGGAAGGCTTCGCTCAGCTCCTCTTCACGGCCTTTCCAGAAGGTGGCGCGGTAGTTCAGGTCGAAGCTGACGAGCGTGCCGTATTTTTTGGCTACTTCCGCGAGACGGAGGCAGGTTTTGGTGGTCTGCTCGCTCATGGCTGCTATTAAGCCGGAGAGATGGAGGATTGCTACGCCCTCTTCACCGAAAATACGGTCCAGGTCAAAGTCGTCGGGAGAGATTGTCCTGCCGATTTCTCCTGCACGGTCATTCCAGACGCGTGGAGCACGCATGCCGAAGCCGGAGTCAGCGATGTTGAACTGGTGCCGGTAGCCCCAGGGGCCGCCCTGCGGCACATCGGGACCTTCAAAGCTGATGTTTCTTGCACGGAGTTTTGCTTTGATAAATGCGGCAATGGGGCTGCCTTCCACAAATTTCGTCATGGCGAGGCAGGGCATGCCGAGGGATGAGGCAACATTGAGCACATTGGTCTCTGCGCTGGTGGCCTGGAGATAGAAGCGGTCACTGTTATGAACTGCCATCCGGTCTTCCGGCGTGATGCGCACGCCCATGCTGGTGACGCATGCCTCTGCGTATTTACAGTTCTGCCTGATTTTCACATCCATGGTTGTTTCTCCTGCTGGTAGTTGATTCTTTGTATTTCAATAATTTGCCCAGGGGCAGATTGAATGCTGAAACTATTCTATCAAAGAATCCGTTTAGTATCAAGAGAGGCATTCAGCATGGCGAAAGGATTTGCTCCCGTTCAATTTTTGCAGAAACAAGAAGGCTGATGTCGCGTTTCGCGACGGCAGCAGAGTGGGACAATATAATAATGAGTTCGATCTGCAAAGGGCCTCATTTCTTGACATTGACCTTTGATTCTGCAATAATGGCTTCAGATTTGACTACGGGTGTTTCATACCGAGAGGAGATGAGGGGAGCGTGGCTTTGGAGCTGACAAAAACAGAGCGATCTGAGCTGATGAACTGTCTGCTGGATATGGGGCAGCTGCTCCTGAACTGCGGGGCAGAGGTCAGCCGGGTGGAGGACACGCTTTCCCGTATGTCAAAGGCCTACGGCTGCATTCGGGTTGAGGTGTTTGTGATTACCTCCATCATCAGCCTGAGCATGGAGTTTCCGGATGAAGAGGTTCTGACGGAGACAAAGCGGATCTATTCCAGCAGCGAGACGGATTTTGTCCGGCTGGAAGATCTCAACAGTATCAGCAGGAGCTGCTGCGCACAGCCGATTCCTGTGCCGGAACTGAAAAAAAGGTTGGAGAGAATTTCTGCAGAGGAAAAGCCTTTTACGGCAATTCTGCTGGGGAGTATTCTCGCCGCTGCCAGCTTTGCGGTGTTTTTCGGCGGTACGTTGTGGGACGGTGTGACTGCCGGTACTTTCGCGGTTGCCATTTGTCTGCTGCAGAAAAGGCTGGGGAACACCCAGATTACGCAAGCAGGAGCGAACCTTGTGATCTCTTTTCTTATGGGGCTCGGCGTGGGGCTTTTGTGCCTCTTTATACCGGGAATTCATATGGACAAGATCCTGATCGGTG
>CAMKAP010000204.1 GCA_946410505.1 uncultured Clostridia bacterium | reverse complement strand
ATTCTGCGCTATTTTGCAACGCGCCCTTGCTTATCCACTTATTCGGCCGTGAACCAGACCGGCAAGTCCTCCGGCAGGCAGGCTGCCGTAAGCCTTGTGCCGCCGGGGATCTCTATCCCTTCGCCGCGCAGTTTCCAAAAAGCGCAGCAGTTGGGCAGCGTCACAGTGACACTTTCTGCTCCCCGGTCAAACACCGGGCAGGCCAGGATTCTGTCACCGCAGAAAAAGGCGTCCGCCTCGCAGTCATAATCCGGCTGCCGCAGGAAGACCGGATAAATCAAGCTCTCGTGCCGCGTGCGCGCCCGCTCGCACTCTTCCCGCAGATAGGGCAGCAGCTTCTCACGCAGCTCGAAGATCCTGCCAACCGCATCCATCTTTTCTGGATAGAGCCAGGGCATGGTGCTCTCCTCCCCCGGCTTCCAGGAGTGCAGGACAAAGCGGGGGGTAAAGACGCCGTACTGCAGCCAGCGCAGGAATAGTTCCTCATCGGGGCGCGGGCCGGAGAATCCGCCCACGTCCGCCCCAAAGAACACAAAACCGCTCAGGGCCATGGTCATCGCCTGATAATGGTTGTAGCGCAGATCGCGGAAATCGGTCAGGTTGTCCCCTGTCCAGGTGGTGGCATAGCGCTGGGTCCCCGCCATGGCGCAGCGGGAGACATGAAGAGGTACAAAATCTTCTCCGTTCGCTTCCCGCACGGCTTCTCTGCTGGCCCGCGCCATCAGGAGGGAGAAGAGCGGGCGGATCAGCCTTGCGCTTATCTCCGTTCCGAAGCCGCAGGCCAGAACCTCCGCGTCCGGTACGTCGTACTCGTTGTTGTCGTTCCAGATGCAGCGGATCCCCTTCTTTACGAGCTGCGCCTTTACGCAGTCCTTCCAGAAAGCATAGGCGCCGGGGTTTGTGAAATCCAGATAGCTGGCCATGCCGCCCCAGAAGGGAAAACAGGCTGGCGAACCGTCGGCATAGTGCAAAAACCAGCCTTCCCGCGCGATCATTTTGTAGAGCGGATGCGAAGTCAGAAAAGCGGGCTTCACATTGGCGAGCAGTTCCATCCCGTTCTCCCGAAAATGTGCGCTCAGGCTCTCCGGCGATGGAATCTTGTCCCGGTTCCAGTGAAACACGCAGCGCTGATCTCCGATCTGGGTATAACCGCTGGAAAGATAGAAGCCGCCGGCCGTGATCCCTTCTTCGCGGCACTTTGTGACGAAGCAGCGCAGGCGTCTGTCCGCATCCGGCGCATCGGTGTACTCCATGGTGCTCCCGCAGTAGCGAAACGCCCAGTCCGGCACCGGCGCAATCTCACCGCAGAGAGCCGAAAAGCGTCGGGCGATCTCCGCCGTCGTACCAAGGATCAGATAAAACACCATGTTTTTCTCTTCAAATCTGGCCGAGGAGAATGGCTCAAAGTAATTGTCGTGCTCGGCGCCGAAATCCATCCTGCCATTGGATGCCGTGTCGTAAAAGACGCCATAGGAGCCGGCGCTGTTTTCGCAGATGTAAAACGGGATCTGTTTATACAGGGGATCATTTGTTTCCGCCCGGAAACCCATGGAGTCCGTAGCCGCAATCGCAAAACAGCGCCCGGCCTTGTTTACCGTGCCGCACTTGTCGCCGAGGCCGAAGATTCGCTCCCCCTCCTCGCGGCGTGTGTAATGAATCGCGCCGTCGCCCAGTTCACCGGCAAAGTTGTAGGCAAGACCGCTGCGGTCTGCGTACAGGAGACCCTTTTCATTTATCGCCGAGATGCGGAAATTTCTCTTTTCTACCGCGAAAGAAATGCCGTCAAGCGTAAAATGCAGCTCATCATTGTCCTCGCTGCATGGAGGACAAACACATCGAAAGCCCTCCACAGAGAGCTTGTCTCGCCCCCGAAGCGTCAGATCCTCCGCGCCGGGGCAGACGCTCCAGGTGGGAAGCGGCTTTTCTCCGTTGTGCAGAAGCGCCACGCGCAGGATGTGGTCAAAGAAATCCAGCCGCATATGAATGCCGTCAGCCTGATAGACCCGAAAAGACGGCCCGCTGGCTTTAAGCGAAAAGCAATGCTCGTATTTCATCCTTTTGGGTCTCCTTTAAGAAGGAAGTTTCGGGCAAGGCGGAGGTAAGGCACCCGGGCCATGGCAGTTTTCTCTCCGGAAAAGCGCAGGACCTTCCTGCCGCCCTCCTCCCAGGTTGGAAGACCGGGGCCGTTGGGGTCTCCGCTCCGGGCAAAGTTTGCCAGATAATTCGTCATCGGCGCTGAGACCTCGTAATCCCGCTCTGCGTATGGCCGCCAGCTCCCGGAAAGTGTGCCGAAGATATAGCGAAGATCGCTGGAATGGAAGGCCAGATTATCATCCCCCGGCGCATTCAGATCAAAGAAATAGACATAGCCGCCGTTTTTCCTGGCAAACTGTGTGCCGATCCAGGCCATGACGGGGGCATACATGTCACAGTTGGTAAAGCCGATCAGATAGTCAAGCCGAAGCGGGCGGCAGATCATATCGCCGATGGGTTTGGGAATAAGAAAACCGTCCACAACCGGCATGGTGTTGTATACGTTATCCTTCCTGCGGGCTTTCAGCTCTTCCACTGTGTCAAACAGATCGTCAAGGCTCGCTTTTTTCAAGTCATCCAGGCTGTTACAGCGGGCTGTCCGCATGAAATCCAGCCAGTATTCCCTTGTGTCCGCAGCTTTTTTCGGCAGGGCAAAGCGTGGAAAGAGCCCCGCGCCGGACATCATGGCAGCCCTCCGGAACAGGCCCTCGTTGTCGTGATTCAGGCAGAGATACTGAATGGAGATCGCCCCGGCGCTCTGACCGAGCAGCGTGATGTTTTCCGGATCGCCGCCGAAATCGCCGATATGTGCTTTGACCCATCGGATCGCCGTGAGCTGGTCATCCAGGCCGAAGTTGCCGTCTCTTCCGTACTGGTCTTCAATCTCCGCATGGGTCAGATAGCCCAGCAAGCCTACGCGATAGTTGGCAAAGACCGTAATGATACCGCGCTCGGCGAAAGCCTCTCCGTCAAAGGGCTCCTCGCAGTTGATGCCGGAGTCAAAGCCGCCGCCGTAAAAGAAGAGAAGCACAGGGCAGTCCTTTGCCTGTTTCGGTGTGTAAATATTGAGATTCAGACAGTCTTCGTCATACAAAAACTCCCTGTTCTCCCGAAATTCCCGTCTGTAAAAGCGGCGGGTAGGGTGCTCCAGATGTTCATGCCAAGCGCGGTTCTGCGGGCAGGCTGCTCCAAAGCGCGTAGCGTCCAGCTCCCCTTCCCATCGCTCAGCAGACACCGCGTAGGCAAACCGTTCCGCATGTGCATAGGGAACGCCGAGATACTCCAGACATTTATCCCGCTCGTTGCCCCGAACAGGGCCGCAGGAAGTCTGCCTCAATACAGTTCCCGTCTTTCTCATTTCCATCTCCGGCACCTCGGCTCCCAGTTAATCGAAATGCAATGCAATACGCCTGCATTATATAAGAATTATACCACAGCCGAGCTTTAATTCCAAGCGGCTGCTGTCAGATTCCGCAGCGGCCCGTTTCTTATCGAGAAGGCAGTGATCGTCGTGAAAAAAGCCGAAAAAACTCTTTCCGTTTTCCGTAATCCGGTATATAATGAATTAATTGTAATCAGCGTGGGATAGAAGGAGTTTCTCATGGACCACACCAAGATTCGAAAGAGAGCAAATACGTACTTTTTCACCAAGGTTGCGATCAACGCTTTTCTGATCATCCTGGGTACGATTCTTATTTCGCTGTTTCTTCAACAGATGCAGCATCGGACCGCGCTGTTCAAGCAGGAGCAGAACAGCAGCCAGGCGCTCACAGAGGCGATTTCCATTTTGGAGAAAAACGCCAACGACGCC
>CAMKAP010000203.1 GCA_946410505.1 uncultured Clostridia bacterium | reverse complement strand
CGTTGTCACGGCGATAGACGTTGGCGCGGGGGTTGTCCCAGGAGCGGAACACGGCGCGGATGGCTTCGTACAGCTGCACCTTCGGGTCAGAGGGGAAGTCGTCGCCGATCTGCTTCTTATACTCGGCCTTGAACTGCTCAGCCAGCTCCTTGAGGTCGGCGGCGGTCAGCTCCACGTCGAAAGTGACGCCCTTCTTGGCCTTCATCTGGTCGATCAGCTGCTCGAAGTACTTCTTGCCGACTTCCATGACAACGTCGGAGAACATCTGGATGAAGCGGCGGTAAGAGTCATACACAAAGCGCTCGAACTTGGGGTCGGGATTGCCCTTGATCATGGCGGCGACAACGTCGTCGTTCAGGCCCAGGTTCAGGATCGTGTCCATCATGCCAGGCATGGAGGCACGGGCGCCGGAACGGACGGAAACCAGCAGAGGATTCTCCAGATCGCCGAACTTCTTGCCATTGATCTGCTCCATGGTCTCAACGTTCTTCATGATCTCACTCATGATCTCATCGTTGATCTGACGACCGTCCTCGTAGTACTGGGTGCAGGCTTCGGTGGTGATGGTAAAGCCCTGGGGAACGGGGAGACCGATGTTGCTCATCTCAGCAAGGTTGGCACCCTTGCCGCCGAGCAGCTCGCGCATGGAAGCATTGCCTTCGGAAAACAGGTAAACATACTTTTTGCTCATTGATTTCGTCCTTTCTCGTATGTCAAAAATATGCTTGTTTGCCACTCATTAGATTATCACATTTTCATAGGAATAATCAATGCATTTTCCTTACAAATCCGCATTGTTTCGTCTGTATATTTCGTCAGTTATTCCCACAAATCCGGAAAGATCCAGCACTTCTCCCCGGATTCTCGTATCCAGGGCGCAGGCCTGCAGCACCTCTTCCAGCGTCTCCTTGCCGATCCCGAGGCCGCTGCTGAGCGCGTTGACCAGGGTCTTGCGGCGCTGATTGAAGGCGGCGCGGATCACACGGAAGAGCAGCGCCTCGTCGGAGACTGTGCAGGGCGCCGCCTCCCGCCTGGTGAGGCGGATCACCGAGGAGGTGACCTTCGGCTGAGGGACGAAGCAGGAGGGCGGCACGTCGAAGAGGATCTCCGTCTCGCAGTGCCACTGGACAAAGAGCCCGAAGGCGCCGTAGTCCGGGGTGCCGGGGCCCGCGCAGATGCGCCGGGCAACCTCCCGCTGGATCATCACCGTGATGCGCTCAAAGCAGCCGGCTTCGATCAGCGCGGTCAGCACCGGGGTGGTCACGTTGTAGGGGAGGTTTGCGCAGACCACCGGCGTCAGGCCGGGAAAGCACGCCTCCGCCAGGGCGGGGATATCCTGCTTCAGAATGTCGCCGAAGAGGACCTCCACGTTTTCACAGCCCCTCAGCGTCTCCGCCAGAATAGGCTGCAGCGCCTTGTCCAGCTCCACGGAGAGGACCTTGCCCGCTCGTTTCGATAACTGCTCTGTCAGGCAGCCGATACCCGGGCCGATCTCCAGCGCACCCACCCTGTCATCCAGCCCCGCCTCCTCGGCGATGCGCTCCGGCACCCAGGCGGCGGTGAGAAAGTTCTGCCCCAGGGATTTGGAAAAGCGAAAGCCGTGACGCGCAAGCAGCGCCCGGATCTCATTGTAATCGGTCAGATTCATGTCGTCCTCGCAAGTTCCATATCGTCTCGCTTCCTCGCAGGCGCGGAAGCTCGCTCATTTTACTGCTCGTCCTTTCAAATGCAAAGCCGCTTCACCGGGCTTTGCTTTTGTTGCGTGAGCTTATTTCTTCAGGATCTTCTCATAAGCCTGCCTCGCCGTATCGTGGCCGGGCTCGACGAACACCTGAACATTGCCCCGGTAGCGGTAGCCGCTCTCGCGCAGCAGACGCTGCATGGCCTTGTTTTTTTTGTGGGTATCCGTGCGGATGCATCTGAGCCCCAAGGTCCTCGCCTGCTCTTCCACGCAGCGCATCAGCGCTTCCGCCATGCCGCTGCCGCGCCAGGCCTTTGCCACAGCCGCCCGGTGCAGTACGCAGCATGCCATGCCCTCGGTCCACTTGCCGTCGGTGATGCCGTCGTAGCTCTCTTCCTCCCGGGTTGAGAGTGTGAAGAAGGCCGCGGGCTCTGTACCGTGGAGCACCAGGAAGCTCTCGCCCCGCTCGATGTCAAAAAGGAAGTGCTTCTCCGTGGGATATGGGCCCTGCCACTGGTCCACACCGTGTTTTTTGAGCGAAGCGCGGGCGTCCTCCACCATGGCCAGAATGGCGGGAAGATCCGCCGGCGTCGCCTGCCGGCATGTCACTTTCTCGGTGATCTGCCGCCGTCCGGCCTCTTTTTCGATTTCACTCAGCAGCTTCCGGTCCTCCGGATCGGCGGGTGAAAAGCGCGCGAACATGTCCGGCCGCTTCGCGCGGGTGCGCAGCAGCTGCTGCTTGCGCCGCCAGTGCTCCACCCGGGCGTGGTCCCCGTTTATCAGCACCTCCGGAACGCGCCGCCCCTCCCATTCCTCAGGGCGGGTGTACTGGGGGTATTCCAGCAATCCGTCCCAATGGCTCTCGCCGGTGTAGCACTGTTCGTCCGCGAGAACCCCGGGGACCAGGCGGCACACTGAATCGGCCACGGCCATGGCCGCGATCTCGCCGCCTGTGAGCACAAAGTCGCCCAGAGAGATCTCCTCATCCACACATTCGTCGATGAAACGCTCGTCCACGCCCTCGTAGTGGCCGCAGACCAGCACCAGATGGTCATAGTCCCGGTTGAGGCGCTTGGCCGTCTCCTGGTTGTAGGGCTGGCCCTGGGGGCTCATATAAATCACGCGGCGGCGCCTTTCGCCCGCCTGAGCGATCACATGCTCCAGGCAGCTCTTGAGCGGCTGGGCCATCATCACGCAGCCGAAGCCCCCGCCGTAGGGATAGTCGTCCACCTGGTTCTGTTTGTTTTCGGTGTAGTCCCGGATTTGAACACAGTTGATTTCCACGATGCCTTTTTTGGCCGCGCGGCCGATGATGCTCTCGTGCAGCACCGCATTCACCGTGTCGGGAAAGAGCGTCAAAATGTCGATTCTCATTACATGCCCTCGATCAGATGCACGGTGACGACGCCGGCCTCCGCGTCGGTTTTCAGAATAAATTCCGGCACCGCGGGAATCAGGTGCTCATCTTCGCCCTGCACCACATAGATGTTGTGGGCCGGGCGCTCCAGAACATCGGTGAGCTTTCCGATCTCCCTGCCCTGCTCATCCACAACGGAGGCGCCCAGAATATCCTGGACAAAGAAGGTACCCCTGGGAAGACGCACATCGTTTCGGTCCACGGTTACGGTTTTCCCTTTCAAGGCCATAGCGGCGTTCACGTCGTCCACGCCCTCCAGCTTTGCGATCAGAAAGCTCTTCTGCACTTTGCCGGAGAGGAGCTTTTTCTCCGCGCCGCCCACGAATACGCGCGGGAAACGGCGCAGAAACTGAGGGCTGTCCAGCCAGACTTCGATCTTCACTTCCCCGGCCACGCCGTGGGTGTTGGTGACGCGCCCGGCCTCGATATACTGCTGTTTTTCCATGGGGATCCCTCCCGGATGCATATTGCTTTTATTTTAGCACGTTTTGTATCGTTTGTCTCTTATTTTTCTGCCTGCAACAGCCGCTTCTGCATTCCTATATGCCGCTGCACAGGAGAGCACCGTTTTCATTCTGTTCATCCAGCCTGAAGGGCTTTCCTGCACACAGGGGAAGCATTGAAAAATCCCTCCCGAAAGCGGGAGGGATTTTGATTCATAAAACGGATCAGATCAGCTCGATGACTGCGACCTCCGCAGCGTCGCCGCGGCGGGTGCCGATGCGGGTGATGCGGGTGTAGCCGCCGTTGCG
>CAMKAP010000202.1 GCA_946410505.1 uncultured Clostridia bacterium | reverse complement strand
CATGGTTTTGCTGGTATCAACTGACATTTTTATTATCTCCTTTTGTTTTTTATTTTTTGAGGCCTGTAGCTCTCTGTTTTTTGCTTACGAACGCATAATAGCATAGGAATTGTCACACAAATGGCACAGAAAAGGCCTTTTTTCGAGCGTTATTTGTTTGCCTGGCTTGACATCTCTCCGTTCCTAAAATACAATACATTTGGTGTGTGCTGCCGCGGACAAGGCGATGCATAAAGGATATATTGCAAGAAATAATGCAGCAGGCTTCTACAGAGGATAAACGATGAACTCTAAAAGTATCCGGAAACAGTCTCGCCGCGAAGCGATGCATGAGGATTTGATGCTATACGGCGGCAAAATCCTGAACTCCGAAGAAATGCAGCGGGCGTTCACCCAAAAGCACCATACGCTGTCAAGCGTGGGCGCGCACACGATGCGTGTCGCCATGACAAGCCTCGCCATCTGCTATGCGCTGAAAAAGCTGCATATCAAGACAGATATTTCTTCGGTTGTGACAGGCTCGCTCTGTCACGATCTCGGTATTCTCGGGAGGAATGAGAAATATCATTCCTCCGGGGAATGCAGCAGACAGCACCCTTTGGATTCCGTGGAAATTGCCAGCAAGCTCACAGGCGGCCTTTCGGATAAGGAAGCCGACATCATTGCCCGCCACATGTGGCCGGTCGGGAAGTCCAAGCCGCCCAATTCTCTGGAGGGCGCGATCGTTTCCGCAGCGGATAAGGTTGCCGCTGTTGAGGATTTTGTTGAGGGATATGAGGAAAAACGGCCCGGGATCAAGGGCGTTATTCGAGAAATCAGGAACCGCGGAAAGGAGAGCACAGAATGGAAATCAAAGAAAACGTAGTCAGACTCGCAAAGCCTGTGAAGAAAGGGCTTTTGCGTCTGATTTTCAGCCGCTTCGGTCTGATTGCGCTGCTGCTGGTACTGCAGATCGCTATTCTGATTGCCGCATACGGTTACTTTACAAAAGCGCTGCCAATCCTTATTATTCTGATGCGCCTGTTCAGTCTCGTCATGGTCATCTACCTGTTCAACTGCAGCATGGACTCCTCGGCCAAGCTGACCTGGATGTTGATTATTGCCGTTCTGCCGCTGGCCGGCGCGGTCTTCCTGCTCTTTACGCAGTCGAACGTGGGACACCGAATGGAGCGGGTGCTGGTTGAAAACCAGATCAAAGAGAGCCGGGAACTGCTGGAGCAGCCCGAGAATGTTCTGGAGGCGGTGCAGCATGACGGCACCGGCACAGACGACCTCTGCCGCTATCTCAACCGGAGCGGCTGCTTTCCCCTGTATGATCACAGTGCGGTGACATACTTCCCCCTTGGCGAATACAAGTTTGAAGCCATGCTGGAAGAGCTGGAAAAGGCTGAAAAGTTCATCTTCATGGAATATTTCATCATCGAAGAGGGCTATATGTGGGGCCGGATCCTGGATGTTCTGACGCGCAAGGCAAAGCAGGGTGTGGAGATCCGCGTCATGTATGATGGCATGTGTGAGATGTCCACGCTGCCGGTTGATTACTGGAAGCTGCTCCGGAAAGAAGGCATCCAGGCCAAGCCCTTTTCCCCCATCAAGCCCTTTGTCTCTTCCCACTATAACTACCGCGACCACCGCAAGATCCTCGTGATCGACGGCAAGGTAGCCTTCAACGGCGGCGTTAATCTCGCCGATGAGTATATCAACCGTACCGAGCGCTTCGGTCACTGGAAGGATACTGCGGTCATGATAAAGGGACCGGCGGTCAGCAGCTTCACACTGATGTTCCTGCAGATGTGGTATGTCGGTGACAAGACCCCGGATTATGCAAGCTTTCTCGGCAAGGCGGAGGATGTGCCCCAGGCGAAGGGCTATGTCATGCCCTACTGTGATAATCCTCTGGATAAGGACAAGGTGGGCGAATCGGTCTATATCGATATTCTTTATCGGGCGACAGATTACGTCCACATCATGTCTCCTTATCTGATTCTGGACGACGAGCTGGAGACCGCGCTTCGCTTTGCCGCACAGAGAGGCGTGGACGTGAAGCTCATCCTGCCAGGCATTCCGGACAAAAAGGTGGCAAATGATCTGGCCAAGACCCATTATAAATCCCTGACGGAAGCAGGCGTGAAGATCTACGAGTATACGCCGGGCTTTGTACACGCCAAGGTTTTTGTCAGCGATGATATAAAGGCCACCGTCGGCACCATCAATCTCGACTATCGAAGCCTGTATCATCACTTTGAATGCGGCACCTATCTGTATAAGGCGGACTGCATCCCGGATATCGAAGCGGATTTCCGGGAGACCCTCACCAAGTGCAGAGAGGTAAGCGCCGAGACGATCAGGGCCGAGAAGCTCTCCACCAAGTTTATCGGGCAGATTGCGAAATTTCTTTCCCCGCTCATGTAAAGGCCCGAAAAAGAGGAGGTATACACTTGAAGCGAACAAAGCTTTCGGAAAAGCCGTGGTATAACGGCGCAGTGATTGCCTGCATCGCGGTCGCGTTTTATGTGCTGCTGGCGAATCTCGGAACCGTTCTTTCCTCTGTGCGTTTCTTTCTCAGTAATTTCAACTCCATCGTTCTGGGCGCCATCTTCGCCTATCTGATGAATCCGCTGGCAAAATTCTTTGATAAAAAAGTTTTCCGTAAAGTGAAGCGTGCAAACATGCGCTGGTATCTCTCGGTGATTTTGGGGCTTGTGACAGCGTTTCTGGCCCTGATTCTCCTGATCGGGATGCTGGTTCCCCAGCTTGTGCAGAGCATCTCCCTCTTTGCGGACAACTACGACGAGTACGCCGCCACATTGATTAAGCTGATTGAGGGCAGTCCTCTGGAATCGATACTCGATGCCGAAAAGCTCCAGACGCTTTCGCATAACGCGTTAAGCTCGATCTCTGATTTTGTCCGCAGCAATGCCGGCAAAATTTTGAGCGCTGCGGCAAATTCAGGCAAGGGCATCGTCTCTACTGTCATCTCTGTGATTGTTGCAATATATATCCTCATTGACAAATTGGGCGTATTGAACGGGCTATGGCACCTGATGGGGATCATCTTCCCCGAAGATACGGTTGGCGGCTTCATGCGCTTTGCTCACCGCTGTGACACAATTCTGATGCGCTATCTCGGGCAGAGCCTGCTGGAGTCTCTGATCGTCGGTTTTGTCAACGCGATCTTCATGTTCCTTTGCGGAATGCAGTACGTGGGCCTGATTTCGGTAATTGTCGCCGTGACGAATCTCATCCCCAATTTTGGCCCCATTATCGGCGGTGTGATCGGCGCGTTCGTGCTTCTGCTCGTTAACCCCCTCCATGCTCTGATGTTTGTCGGTTTCTGCTGCATCCTTCAGTTTGTGGACGGCTATATCCTTAAGCCGAAGCTCTTCTCCGATTCTCTCGGCGTGTCCGGCCTGCTGATCCTGGTTGCCGGCATTGTTCTCGGCAATCTCTTCGGCGTGTTGGGGATGCTGCTCTCGATCCCGGCAGCGGCGATCCTGAGCTTCATCTATCAGGACTACTTCCTTTCCAGGCAGGAAAAGCGCCGTCAGCAGAGCTGAAGCGGCATAAACATGCAATGAAAAACTGTGCGTTCATCACATGTAAAAGCTTGTGATGAACGCACAGTTTTTTCCTTCATACCTGTCTGCATAAAACGGGCACGTCGGTGTTCTGTCATTTATGAGGCGCTTCGGCAGAGATACTCAGCAGCGGACGGGCGACGGTTCGGTTGAAGAAGGCGATCAGCGGTCCCATGCAAAAGGCGGTAATGACCGTGCCTATGCCGACTGCACCGAAGATCTGCGCAGATCCCATACCGGAGAGCAGGCACAGGATGATCCCGGCGATCACGCACACGCTGTCGGTCACAACCCGGCAGAACTGGAACGGCAGG
>CAMKAP010000201.1 GCA_946410505.1 uncultured Clostridia bacterium | reverse complement strand
GGAAGAAGGCGGTGATGAACTTGCCGGAGCCGTCCGGCTCGTCGCCGCCGGAGAAACCACCGGGGATGAAGATCATCTGGGCGGTCTTCAGCTCTTCGGCGAAGCGCTCCACACTGCGGGCGATGCCGTCGGCAGAGAGGTTGTTGATGACCAGGATCTCCGGCTCGGCGCCCGCGTCACGCACGGCCTTGGCGCTGTCAAACTCGCAGTTGGTGCCCGGAAAAGCGGGGATCAGCACCCGGGGCTTTGCGCAGCGGATCGCCGGGGCTGGCCGTTTTTCGGCCTTAAAGGAGAAGGTTTCCATGGGCTGGGAGGCAGTGGGAATATTGCAGGCATACACGCTCTCCAGCTTGTTTTCATAGAGCGAAAGCAGCTCGGCAGAGGAAACGGACGCTGCGCCGAAGGAGAATGCTCCGTCGTCGGTAATACTGCCGATGCACACGCCTTCGGCGTCTCCGTCCACCTCCAGAAGGAAAGCGCCGTAATCATAGCCGAAGAGTTCTTCAAGGCTGAGCGATGGCGCAAAACGAAAACCGAAACCATTGCCGAAGGCCATCTTCATCACAGCTTCCGCCACACCGCCCATACCGGGTGTGTAGCAGGCGTACGCCCTGCCGGAGTGCAGGAGAGAGGTCACTTCGGAAAAGACCTCCAGCAGAGAATCGGTCCTCGGAAGTCCGTTCTCGTCGATTTCCGGCGCAATGCGGATCAGCTTGTGTCCTGCAGCCTTGAATTCGGGGGAGACGATGTCGGAGGTTTTTGCGATGGTCACGGCGAAAGAGCAGAGCGTGGGAGGTACATGGATATCCTCAAAGGAGCCGCTCATGGAGTCCTTGCCGCCGATAGCGGCTACGCCCAGACCCATTTGGGCCTCAAAAGCGCCCAGCAGAGCGGCCAGTGGTTTGCCCCAGCGCTTCGGGTCCTTGCCCAGCCGTTCAAAATATTCCTGGAAGCTCAGGTATACGTCGGAAAACGCAGCGCCGGTGGCAATCAGCTTGCAGACGGATTCCACGACGGCGAGATAGGCGCCATGGTAGGGGCTCTTTTCGGTGATGAAAGGATTGTAGCCCCAGGCCATCAGGGAGCAGTCCTCTGTGTGCTTTTTTTCAACGGAAATCTTCTGCACCATGGCCTGCACCGGCGTGTGCTGGTATTTACCGCCAAAGGGCATCAGCACGCTGCCTGCGCCGATGGTGGAGTCAAAGCGCTCGGATAGACCGCGCTTGGAGCAGCAGTTGAGGTCAGATGCCATCGTTTTGAGATTTTCGGCAAAGCCGCCCTTGATTTCCCGGGCAAAGTTCTCGGGCGCGGCGGAAACAGCGGTCACATGCTTGCTGGCGCCGTTGGTGTCCAGAAAGGCACGGCTCAGATTTACGATGGTCTTTCCGTTCCAGTGCATGATGAGCCGGGGCTCGGCCTGCACGACGGCCACGGGGCAGGCCTGCAGGTTTTCTTCATGGGCAAGGGCGAGAAAAGCATCCACGTCCTTTGCCTCTACCACGACGGCCATACGCTCCTGACTCTCGCTGATGGCAAGCTCCGTGCCGTCCAAACCCCCGTACTTTTTGGGCACGGCGTTTAAGTCGATGGAGAGTCCGTCTGCCAGTTCGCCGATGGCGACGGAGACGCCGCCTGCGCCAAAGTCGTTGCAGCGCTTGATCATGCGGCAGGCGTCGCCGTTGCGGAAGAGGCGCTGGAGCTTGCGCTCCTCGGGGGCGTTGCCCTTCTGCACCTCGGCCCCGCAGGTCTCCACGGAGTGGGCGTTGTGGGCCTTGGAGGAGCCGGTGGCGCCGCCGATACCGTCGCGGCCGGTGCTGCCGCCCAGCAGGATCACCACATCGCCGGGGGCGGGGACCTCACGGCGTACATTCTCCGCGGGCGCGGCGGCGATGACTGCGCCGATCTCCATGCGTTTGGCGGCATAGCCGGGATGATAGAGCTCGTCCACGATGCCGGTGGCAAGACCGATCTGGTTGCCGTAGGAGGAGTAGCCCGCCGCGGCGGTGGTGACCAGCTTGCGTTGGGGGAGCTTGCCGGGGATGGTCTCACTGACGGGCTTCAGGGGGTCAGCCGCGCCGGTGACGCGCATAGCGCCATAAACATAGGAGCGGCCGGACAGGGGATCGCGGATCGCGCCACCGATGCAGGTGGCAGCGCCGCCGAAGGGTTCGATCTCCGTGGGGTGGTTATGGGTCTCGTTCTTGAAGAGCAGGAGCCAGGGTTCCTTCACGCCGTCCACCGTCACGTCGATCTTGACGGTGCAGGCGTTAATCTCCTCACTCTCGTCCAGCTTCTGGAGCTTTCCGGCCTTTTTCAGCGCTTTGGCCGCGATGGTGCCCAGATCCATGAGGCAGACGGGCTTCGTACGCCCCAGCGCCTCACGGGTGGAGAGGTAGTCGTCGTAGGCCTTCTGCAGCATCGGATCCTCAAAGCGCACCTGGTCGATCATGGTGTTGAAGGTGGTGTGGCGGCAGTGGTCGGACCAGTAGGTGTCCAGCACGCGGATCTCGGTGATGGTGGGCTCTCTGCCTTCGCTTCGGAAATAGTCCTGACAGAAGGCAATGTCGTCCGCGTCCATGGCAAGGCCGTAATCCCGCACAAAGGCCTCCAGACCCGCGCGGTCAAGTGCGTTGAAGCCCTCCAGGGTCGCAACGGTCTCGGGAATCGCGTATTCAACAGCCAGCGTCTCCGGCAGATCGAGGGAGGCTTCACGCGCCTCCACGGGGTTGATGACATATTTCTTAATCTCTGCAATCTCCTGCGCGCTGAGCGCTCCGTAGAGCGCGTACACCTTGGCGGAGCGGATCAGGGGACGGTCTCCCTGGGAGATGATCTGGATGCACTGGGCGGCGGAGTCGGCCCGCTGGTCAAACTGGCCGGGCAGATACTCTACTGCGAAAACCAGAGCGCCCTCACAGTCCATGTCAGCACTGGCGTTATCCAGCTGCGGCTCGGAAAACACGCTGCGGATCGCGTAGGTGAAAAGCTCTTCGCTGATGTTCTCCGCATCGTAGCGGTTGAAGAGGTGCACCTTCTCAAGGCTTTCAATGCCCAGCAGATTTCGTGCGTCGTTTAAAAGCGTGCGCGCCTCGTTGTCGAGGCCAGGTTTCTTTTCTACATATACTCTATATACCATGTCAGTCCTCCGAAACCGCGCGCAGGGCACGCTGCCCGATGTCGCGGCGGCAGTAGGAATTGTCAAAACGAACCTGAGAGGCGAGGGCGTAGGCGCCCTCAATGGCCTCTGGAAGCGTATCCGCCACGGCGGTGCAGCCGACCACGCGGCCGCCGTTTGTGATGAGCTCCCCGTTTTTCAGCGCGGCGCCGGCCACATAGACCCGGTCGGCGATCGCTTCGGGAATGGAGAGAGGGTAGCCCTTCTCGTAGTGCTCCGGGTAACCCCTGGAGGCGAGGATCACGCAGCAGGCGGATTTGTCGGAAAAACGGACTTCAACTTCACTGAGCCTTTCTTCGGTGACGGCGCGCATCACGGTGAAGAGGTCGCTCTCCAGCAGCGGCAGCACCACCTGTGTCTCCGGATCGCCGAAGCGGCAGTTGTACTCGATGACCTTGGGGCCGTCCTTCGTGACCATAAGGCCAAAGTACAGACAGCCCTTGAAGGGGCGACCCTCGGCATTCATGGCTTTGACCGTGGGGAGGAAGATCTCCTCCATGCAGCGCTGCGCCACCGCCTCGGAATAATAGGGATTCGGAGCCACGGTACCCATACCGCCGGTGTTGAGGCCGGTGTCACCGTCTCCGGCGCGCTTGTGGTCCATGGAAGAGACCATGGGGACGAGGCTTTTGCCGTCGGTAAAGGCGAGAACGGAGACCTCGGGGCCCTCGAGAAACTCCTCAATGACCACCTGTTCGCCGCTCTTGCCGAACTTGTGATTCTGCATCATCTCC
>CAMKAP010000200.1 GCA_946410505.1 uncultured Clostridia bacterium | reverse complement strand
TGAAATGGTGGTACGTCCCCAAATGCCCTCACATACACATCATAGTCTCTAATTACGCAAACAGCCTCATCTTTACTGTTCAAAATCACGCTATAATCCCCTGGCTTGGGAATCTCATCCAGAACATTCTCCATTACATATTCGTCATAGGAGCTCGCGGTTCCAAATTTCTTCCCCTTCAAAACAAGTTCCGCAAGCCTATCCGTATCAGCCTCTTCAACACCTCCAAAGGCCCATGCTTCATAAGGTGTATTTATATCAATATTTTTTTTAAAACAGAATTCTGCCCATAACTCTTTATCTGTCATTATGTCTTCCTCATGTTGAAATTATTATTAGTCAGTTATGCTGAAATATAATTTGCCTCTAAAAAATCCGATTTGTTTTGGTCATTATACTATTGTTGACCGACGTAGTCAATTACCTTGCACTTGAGGCAGAAGGAGGCGCTTCCTTACGAAGTGCCTCCTTCTGGCGGCTCCTTTTTTGGCGCGGGCAGGGGATAACCGGGTTCTGGCTGCCCGAAGGGCGACCATCCGCCACGGGAAACACAATGTAAAAAATGAATCTGCATCCGGCCAGAGCCGGCATTTCTTCGTATAAATAAGCATGACGGAAGGGAACTATTCTTTATTTACATACGTCTGATTGTATGCAAGTATACAAGACAGGAGATACAAATGATGAGAAAACAATCTTTTAAACACTTTTTCTCGCTGGCGCTCGCAGCCATCCTGCTGCTGAGCCTGGGATGCACGGCTTTTGCCGCGGAGGATGTGAGCAGATCCATAACCGTCAGTGCCGCGAGCTCCGACGCCTCGGAGGATTACGGGACGGTCAGCGTCTCCATCTCGGATGCATTGCAGGCCAACACAGCGCTGGAGGTCCTCTCCGAGAACGGGCACCGCGCCGAGGTCACAGCAGCAGCTGTTTCGGCCGGCGGGGAATTCCCAACCGGCCTCTCCGTGTCCTCCAAGGCGGACGGCAGTCTGAGCCGTGTCACGGCGGGCGGCGTTTCCGCCAAGGGTGAAGACAGCGCTATTGCACTGGGCGTCACGGTCTTTGACGGAGGACGGGCCGAGATCAGCGTGGGCGAGCAGGGCGTGAGCGCGGTGGCGGATGACTACGCCATCGGCCTTCACGCGGGCGTGTTCGGTTCCGGCACCGTGAATGCCGTGGTGCAGGGTGATCTGGCGGTCAGCGGCGGCTATCAGGCTCGCGGCGCCGTCCTTGTGGCGCCTGCCAGCGGCAGCGAGAACGTGACGGTGAACGGCAATCTCACCGCCCGCAGCAACGGCGATGCCGCCGCGGCGGAAATCGACCTGGGAGACAGCGCAGCCGGGGATGTGACGCTTCGCGTGCACGGCGATCTGCTCTCTAACGACGTCGGCCTGCTGATCCAGAACGATTCAACGCTTCCCACGGCCACGGTCGTTGTCGATGGGACCATCAAGGGACAGAACAATGCCATCGTCGTCTCCGATCCGGAGGCGGTCGGCAGCCTGCGCCTGGTGGCGTGGAAGATCGTCCGCAGCCGCAGCGGCAGCGTGGCGGAGACCACCGGCGGCATGCCCGCGGCCGAGCTGCAGAAGGCAGTCCACTACATTGTGCGCACCTCCGTCCCCGAGGGCGTGAAGCTGAGCGCTGCCGGCGTAAGCTATCAGGAGGATCTGGGCCTCTATACCGCCCATGAGGGCGACGAGCTCAGCTTCTTTGTGGAATTGCCGAAGGGCGTGAAGCTGGAAGGCGTTTACAATGGGGAGAAGGCTCTGGAGCAGGGGGCCGACGGCGGATTCCGGCTGAGCGTTCCCCGCGGCGGCGGCGTGGAAGTGCGCATCGTCACAAAATAACATAAGCTGCTTTGCGGCGGCCCGACCCGGCTTTTTCCTGGGCAGGGCCGCCGTGTTTTTCCTGGGCAGGGCCGCCGCTTCTTGCATGAACGGGACGGGTATGCTATAATCTTTATTCAGCAGCGTGTACCGCTGCCCATTCCGTAAACAGGAGTCAAGGTATGACGATCCGTGCGTTTTTTGCGATATTGCTCTGTAAGCTGCTGCGCTTTGTCTCCCGGGTTCTGCACCGGGGCGGCACGGCCATGCCCGGCCGCTATGCGCTGAAGCTCTGCCCCGATCTGCTCGATCGGCTTGCCTGCCAGGTCAGCAGTGTGGCCATTACCGGCACAAACGGCAAGACCACCAGCGCCCGTATGATCGAAGAGGCTTTCCGCGAGCAGGGGCTCTCTTATCTGACCAACCGCTCGGGCGCCAATATGATCGACGGCATCACCACCGAATTTGTGATGAACAGCACACTCTTCGGCAAGGTGAAGAAGGACTACGCCGTGATCGAGTGCGACGAGGCGGCGGCCCGTAAAGTCTTCCCCCGGCTCAGGCCCAGGGTGGTTGTGGTGACAAATCTGTTCCGCGATCAGCTTGACCGCTACGGCGAGGTGACCCACACGCTGGAGAATATTCGCGAGGCCCTGCGCGGCGCACCTGAGGCAATGCTGTGCCTCAATGCCGACTGCTCGCTGACGGCTTCTCTGGCCGGGGATCTGCCCAATCCGGTGCGCTGGTTCGGCATCGAGCAGGGGGCTGTGCCGTCCCGGGAAAAGCCCGAGATCTCCGACGCCACCCACTGCATCCGCTGCAAGACCGAGTATGAGTACGACTTCATCAGCTACGGCCATCTGGGCGGTTTCCGCTGCCCCAAGTGCGGCTATCGCCGCCACCGGGCCGATTACGCCGTGACCGACGTTGTGGAGCAGCGGCCCGACGGCAGCGACATCGTCATGGAGGTCGGCGGCGAGAAACACCTGATCTGCGTCAATCTCCCCGCCATGTACAACATTTATAACGCCGCCGGTGCCGTGGCAGCGGTGTCGGAGATGGGGCTTGGCGTGCAGGCGGCGGTGGACGCGCTCAAAGGCTTCCGCTGCGGCTTCGGACGTATGGAGCGCTTCGACCTGGCGGGCGGCACACGCATGATGCTGGTCAAAAATCCTGCCGGCTGCAACCAGGTGATTGAATATCTGCAGACCATTAAGGAGAAGTTCATTCTGGTGATCTGCCTCAATGACCGGGCTGCCGATGGACGCGACATTTCCTGGATCTGGGACGCGGACTTTGAAGGCCTGAGCGCGCTGGCCGGGAGGCTGGATCAGGTGATCGTCTCCGGCGACCGGGCTGAGGATATGCGCGTGCGCATCAAATACGCCGGCGTGGACGACCGCTTTATTCGCGTCGAGCGGGACTATGAGGCGCTGGTGCGCTCCCTGGAACAGGAGACGAGGCCCGTGTGCATGATGCCCACTTATACAGCCATGCTGGAGCTGCGGCAGACCGTGATCCGCCACTGCGGCGGCGAGGAATTCTGGGAGTGACGTCAGAAGAAACTCGCTCCATTTCGTTTCCGCACAAAGTGCGAAGTAAAAAATTATGTAAACCGGTGATCGTATGGAACTGAAAATCTGTCATATGTACCCCGATGTGCTGAACCTCTACGGCGACAGGGGCAATGTCATGTGTATGGTCAAGCGCTTGCAATGGCGCGGCATCAACGCCAAAGTGACCCGGCTGCCCATCGGATCTTCCGCAAGCCTTGCAAACTTCGACCTGGTGTTCATCGGCGGCGGGCAGGACTTTGAGCAGCAGGTGCTGCTGGAGGACCTGCACCGGGGCAAGGATCGGGAGATCCTCTCCGCCGTGCGGGACGGTCTGCCTTTCCTGACCATCTGCGGCGGCTACCAGATGATGGGCAACTACTACGAGACCTACGACGGCGTGCGCTGTGATTTTATCGGCGCGGTGGACCTGTACACCGTGGGCTCCCAAAAGCGCATGATCGGAAACTACAAGTTCCAGTGCGGCGCGGAATCCGGCGGCAGCGTCGTTGTGGGCTTTGAAAACCACAGCGGCCAGACCTTTC
>CAMKAP010000199.1 GCA_946410505.1 uncultured Clostridia bacterium | reverse complement strand
GCTGCTTCCGCATCTATCTCTGCATGATGGTGCTGGCCATGGTCAACAAGGGCACCTTCATCTATTTGCAGGCCCTGGGCAAGGCCGGGCCTTCCATGATCCTGTCTCTGGTAAGAGAAATCATTTTCGGCGTCTTTCTGCCGATCCTGCTTCCGCGCTTCTTTGGTCTGGACGGCGTCCTCTATTCCTTCCCGACGGCGGACGTACTGACCTTTATTCTGACGGTCATCGTGATCGCCAGGGTTTACCGCGAGCTCAGCGAAGGGAACGGGTCGGAAATCACAATGACCGAGGCAGAAGCAACCGCATAAAAATGACACGATAAATGCAGGCTCCGTCATGGAAGGCGGAACCTGCATTTTTCATATTATGCGCGACGAAGGCAGGTAGAAATGGGGTGAGAGACGAAGATCGATTGAACACGGTCCGTACCGGCGGCTGGATATATGGGCTGCGGAATGTTAAGCTGCGCTAGTCAGAGTGCACATTGTTGATGTGGAGCTTTTTCCGAGATATGTCTCTTGGCAGTAGATAAGCTCGCACAATACGAGCTCTTCCACCTGATCTTGGATGCTGTTCATCCGGCGCACCCACTCCATTTGATCGGCGGCTTTGAGCGCCTCGGTCACGCCCTCTGTCGTTGCCAACTGCTGCATGATGAATTCCAGTTGTTCCTCACAGCTCCGGTCAATCTCGGCCAGGTGCTGATCCAGATTGCCGGTCACGAGCAGGTTGGTGTAAAGTACGCGGCGGTGCTCTTCCAGATAGCGCTTCCGCATACGGCCATATTTGCCGATGGGCTGTTGCTCAGACTCCTCAATTTCAGGTTCTAGTGCTCACTCCGGACGTGCGGGTTCAAATCCCGCCTTGCGCACCAAAATAAACGGTCATCCCGCAAGGGATGGCCGTTTTGTTTTGGCCTGAGGGGGCAGACTGCGTTCTGCCGGCCTTTGGGTTTCGATGGGGATGGTTTCGCCTTGTCCGCGGGGCCGCCCGAATGGACTCAGCCCAGGTATTCCAGGCAAAGCATCGTCAGGTCATCAAACTGCTCCGCGTCCTGCGTGAATCCGTCCACTGCCGTACGAATGTTTTGCAGGATCTGTTCCGGCGCCGCGTTGGGATCCTGATTCAAAACCTTAAGCATACGTTCCATACCAAACATACGGTTTTCCGCATCCGTTGCCTCCGGCACTCCGTCTGTGTAAAGAAACAGTTTGTCACCCGGCTTTAGATGGAGCTCATACTCTTTGTATTTTACGCCTTCCATACCGCCCAGGACAAAGCCATGCCTGCTCTTGAGCAGGGCAAAGGAGCCGTTTTGAGACAGGGCGGGATATTCGTGCCCGGCATTCGCTGCCGTAAGCTTTCCCGTGCTGATTTCCAGGATCCCAACCCATGCTGTCACAAACATCTCCACCTGGTTGTCAGAGCACAGCGCGGTGTTCGTTAATGCAAGGATCTCTGCCGGAGATTTCTCAAGCATGGCACAGCTCTGGAGGATGATCTTGGAAACCATCATAAACAGCGCGGCCGGAATGCCTTTGCCGGAGACGTCGGCGATCACCATGCCCAGGTGATCACTATCGATCAGGAAGAAATCATAAAAATCTCCACCGACCTCTCTGGCCGGATCCATTTCCGCGTAAATGTCAAATTCATGCCGGTTGGGAAACGCCGGGAAAATGTGTGGCAGCATGCTGCTCTGGATCCGGTTGGCCATATTCAGTTCTGTGCTGACACGCTCCCTCTCGGCGGTGATTGCCTCGTTTTCGCGGATATATTCTTTCATGCGCTGCGTCAGCAGCTGGAACGAGTTCGCCAGCGTCTGCGTCTCGTCCCCGGTATCAAGGTCCCATGTGAAGTCCAGATTATCGCCCTGCATGGACTCTACTTCCTCTGTGAGCAGACGGATGGGCCTTACAATCTGATTCGACAGCGCCACAGACACTGCCAGGGCGATGATCACCGCTGCTCCCATCAGGATAAGCAGCAGCACCTGGGCGCGTCTGCTGTAGCTGGTGGCGTCCTCAAACGCCTTGTCCGTCATTCTGTCAATGTTGCTCAAAAGCTGATTGGTCGGGGCGTCCACAGCTTCCTGCGAGAGAAAAACGATCATCGACCAGCCTACGGTTTTCATCGGCGCATAGGCTGCATAGCTCGGAACTCCATCCAGGGACAGCAGGGTTACTCCCGTTCCTCCGCTAACTGCGCTCCCGGCCATTTCGGCGAGCGCAGCATCCCCGGACAGCCGAAGATCCTCTGCATCTGTGACTGCGGCAAGCGTCCCGCTGTCGAACGTGGAGAACAAAACCTGTCCGCTCCTGTTAAGGATGCAGGCGTTGCCGCTGTTGCCCAGGTCCACGCTTTGGACCAGGGCTTCCATGTCATCCAGGTACATCCCCGCGCCCGCAACGCCCATCAGTCGGTCTCCTGCGAACACCGGTATCCCGCACATA
Source organism: uncultured Clostridia bacterium (assembly GCA_946410505.1). The sequence continues at coordinate 1,503 of CAMKAP010000199.1, read as the reverse complement.
ATGCCAAGGCGCGGCGTGTGCGCATCCTTGGTGACGGGGGTAAAATAGGCTTTGCCGGTTTCTGCCGCCCCCTGATACCAGGGGCGTTCCTTGGCCTCCAAAGGCAGAAGCATTCCTGACGCATCGTATTTTTTCCCGGGAATATAGTCGGCCTGCACCATAAAGCCCGATTCCGTCGCCACATAGATGGAGGCCATATTATCCTGACTGGCGTTGACCGCCATCAGCACATCCTGCACATTGCCGATCAGATTGAGTTCTTCTATGATTTTCGGATCCCCCGGATCTGTGCGAGCGGAATAGAGAACCTGGATGGTCAGTTCGCCATCCTTTTCCGCGTCGGGCAGGGGCACGGTCCTTGGCGCGTATAGCGCCGGCTTGCTGTAGATCTGTTCGGCGGCAGAGGCCGCGATCCGGACGCCCCTCTCAAACTCTAAGAAGATTTCATCCGCAATCTGCGCTTTTTCCTCGGCCAGCTCCAGCATCCGGTTCTGGGACTGTTCCGTCATATAGGTCGAGGAACTGTCCCCGATGGTCTCACTCAGATTCTGGTTGGATACAGCCAGCGTATCCGAGGTCTTTTTCATCGTGAAAGCGAATATGGCGGCAGCGACAAGCAGCATGCCGATCACAAGTGCTGTCATCGCGCGGAGAATTCTTCTGCCCAGGGATTTGCTTTTATTCATGTATTCACGCTCCCAGCATATATCATCCGATTCCTGGCCTTGTGCCCCACAAGCGCGGATAACGCTTTCATAGCGCTGCATCCTCACGCTTCAGGCGTTCAAACTGTCAACGAAAGGCAGGACCGGTTTTGCTTTCGGCCTTCGCTGTTGGCACGCTTCCGATTTCAGGCAGTTTTGCTGCCCAATTGATTATACCATGCCCCCGGCAAAAATGGGAAGCCTCGAAAAAAGAAAAAAGCGCTTGCTTTCTAAAACTTACTGTGGCGCAAAACAGGAAGCCATGATATAATACAATACAGGAATTCTGTACAGATTTCAAAGCGAAACCCGGATACGCTCGCAATAAGTTGCCACATTTCTCCGGCAGAAGCGCAGGTTTGTTTTCCGATTCTGCCCTTCCTGATCCCACTGCACGTCTGAGAAGAAAACAGCGGGCCTTGCTGTTCTGAAAGCTTGAACAAAGGAGAGTGCGCATGTCAGCCAAAATATCCCAAGCAAAGAAAAGAAACGGGAAGCGGTCCGCGGCTTCGAGGAAACGGGGCTCTTCGGCTGCGGCCGGACCGGGGCCCAGGAGGAACATTGCCTTCATCGGCTCGGAATGCTATCCCTTCGTGAAGACCGGCGGTCTGGGCGATGTGATGTATGCGCTTCCCAGGGCATTGATCCGGCAAAACTGCGACGTGCGAGTCATCCTGCCAAACTATTCATGTATCCCCGAAAAGTACCGGAGAGAGATGCGATTCAAAGGGGAGTTCATGATGGACCTCTGCGCGGACGGGCGGGAGTTCTACGTGGGAATCCTGGAGCTGGCCATGGA
>CAMKAP010000198.1 GCA_946410505.1 uncultured Clostridia bacterium | reverse complement strand
TGCTCACGCTGCTGGTCTCCGCCTGCTTTTATCTGCCCAACCTGGTTTGGCACGGAGGCCTGCTGCTGCTCACGCTGCTGGTCTCCGCCTGCTTTTATCTGCCCAACCTGGTTTGGCACGGCTTTGAAGAAAATAACTGCTTCAATTTCCGCTGGTCCTTCGCCTTCCCCTTCGTCCTCCTGATGCTTGCGGCCCGCTCCTTTGACAGGCATGAGGGCATGGTCCCGGTGTGGACGGTCAGCTCCTGGCTGGTCGGCGTCGTGATCCTGCTGCTGGCGGCCTGGCGCCCGATGTGGTTCCAGAAAAACTGGATGCTGCTTGTTTGCGCCGCGTTTTTGACGATTGAGCTTTTACTGATGCTGTTCTGGCAGCGGGGAAGCAAAGCCGCCGAGCGCCTGCTGTGCCTGACCGGCCTTGCGGCAGTGTGCCTGAGTACCGGCCTGAGCTTTTTTGACCAGACGGAGAACGGACCGAACTGCGCTGCCCTTCGGAACCAGATCGCGTCGCAATCAAAGCTGTATGAGCATGTTATGGCCACAGATGACGGCTTCTTCCGCATCCGGAAGAACGGCGTCTCCGTCAACTATAATGACCCGATGCTGTTTCATTATCCCGGGCTGGTGCATTTCAGCTCTTCCGAGAAAGCGAATACGATCCTGCTCCTCAGCAAGATGGGACAGATTGTCTCTTCCAGATACTGGGCCAACGGAGATCTGGGTGAAAGCCGGGCGACGGATGCCCTGCTGAATGTGGGGCGTTATCTCGGCGCCGATGGCTGTGCGGACTATGAGCAGATTGAAGAGGGGATTTGGAAAAACCCCTATATGCTGCCGCTTGCTTACCTGGCGGATCGCAATGCGGGAGGCAGCCTGGAGCTCGATTCCAATGTATGCTCCAATCTGAACCGGATTTTTAGCCGCCTGACCGGCAGGGACTGTGAAATCTTTCTGCCGGCAGAAAGCCGGGGCTTGAGCCTTACAGTCGAAAGAGAAGATCCCGTCTATCTGCGCAGCTGGAGCTCTTCTATTACTGACTGCACGCTGTACTGCAACGGAGAAAGCGTCCGGCGCTTCTCCGATCTGAGTTATCCGTATCTGATCAGCCTCGGCAGCTTTCGTCCAGGGGACGTGCTGACGGTTGAGGTGTCCGGCAAACGGGCGATCCCGCAAATGCCGGAGACAGTGTTCTATTACGAGAGCAGCGAGACGCTGGCAGCATGCACGGCGGAACTGAAGGCGGGCGGCTGTGAGACGGCAATCCATACCCCATCCCACATCGAGATCCGTACCGCTGCCGACGAGGAGAAACTGCTGGTTGTCACGCTTCCGGAGGACGAAGGCTGGTCTGTCACTGTGGACGGGGAAAAGCGCAGCCCCGAGACCGTCCTCAATACGCTGATCGCGCTGCCGCTTACGGCGGGCGAGCACGAGATCGTCATGCGCTACACGCCGCCCGGCCTGCATCCGGGGGCAGTGATCTCCGCCGCATCGCTGCTGGGACTTCTCGGCTGGGAGATCCTGCGGAGAAGAAAAGAAAAACAGTGCCGTCGTTCTGCGCTGTGAGCGGCATAGAGAGTCCATAAAAAGCTGAAAGCCGGGGAACTGCTGTTCCCCGGCTTGCTGTTTTCATACTAGACTCCTATTAAAAGTAGACAAAGTCTACTTTTAATAGCGCGCGAGCGCGTCGGAGTCTGTATGAGACGTCAACTGTGTTTTTCACAGATGTGCGACGCGGTTAGCGGCGCTTTTCTGATTAAAAGTGTCTACTTTTAATCAGAAAACAGTATCAGATGATGGGCTCAACGGATGAAATGGGTGGAGAGGTGCTCCTCTTCCTCCGGCAGACCGAAGCGCTCTCTGCCCAGTGCGACGGACTTCATGAGAAAGACCATGTTGCGCGCCAGCACGCGCACAGTCTGCAGACCCTCCGCATCCTGCGCGGCCTCGCCCTGCGCCAGGCCGTGGACGCTGTTCCAGTACTGACTGGAGACCACGGGCATGTTGGAGATGGTAAAATACTTGTTGAGCTGATCGAAGGCGGCGGAGGCGCCGCCGCGGCGGCAGACCACCACCGAGGCGCCCAGCTTCATGCGCAGATCGCAGGAGGCGCTGAAAAACAGGCGATCCAGAAAGGCGGTGAGGCTGGAGTTGGCTGAACCGTAATAGACCGGGGAGGCGACCACCAGCGCATCCGCATCCCGCAGCTTCTCGGCAACCTCGTTGACCTGGTCCTTTACCACGCATTTGCCGTGCACGGCGCAATACCCGCAGGCGACACAGCCGCGCACGGGCTGAGAGCCGACCTGAACGATCTCACAGTCCACGCCGCTGTCGGCGAAGATCTTTTCCATCTCCGCAAGTGCCAGCGCGGTGTTGCCGCGAACATGGGGGCTTCCGTTGAGCATCAGAACTTTCATTTGCTTCTCCTATCTTTTGTATACGATTTTTTCGGCCAGGGCCTCAGCTGCCTCTGCGCCGCAGAAATACTCGACCAGGGCCAGCGCGAAGGGGAGGGATGCGCCCATGCCGCGCCCGGTGATCACCGTGCCGTCCCGCATGCTGGGTTCATAACACATGACGGCGCCATGCATGCGATCCTCCAGACCGGGATAGCACACGGCCTTTCTGCCCTCAAGCAGCCCGGCCTTTGCCAGCACCGTGGGCGCGGCGCAGATGGCGGCCGTCAGCTTTCCTTCTGTATGGAAACGGCGCAGCAGGCCCTCCACACGCGGATCTTCCGAAAGCCGCGCGGTTCCCGCAAGACCGCCCGGCAGGATCACGCCGTCCATCGTCTCGAAATCCGTCTCGTCCCAGCTCCTGTCGGCGAGGACCGGGATCGAGCGGCTGCTGGGCACCAGCTTCTCCGCTGTCAGCGAGACGGTGACGCACTCGACGCCCGCACGGCGCAGCATATCCACCGGCGTCAGCGCCTCCACTTCCTCAAAGCCCTCCGCCAGAAGCAGCGCGGTTTTGTACATAAGAATCCCTCCCGGAACAGTTCTGTTCTGTATTGTAGCAAAGGATCGGTGTTTCGTAAAGAAAAAAGAAGACAGGCCGCGTCCCGAATACGGAATGCAGCCTGTTTCAGAAATCGGTTAGTTGCCAACACATTTAAGATGACGCGTTGCCCGTACAACATTCCGGATACTATGCCTCCGGTCGGCCCGCAAGTGAATTGGGCTTGCTAAAACGGGTTAAGGTGCCGATTACACCGATGGGTGCCGCCCATCTCCTGCCTTATGTATACCACAGCTACCAAGCAAAGTCAAGAGCTTTTTGTGAATAATACATATTTTTTCTAAGGGAAGCTCCCTGCGAAAATGGTAAAAGCGACGAAAACTGTCGAAATCGGAGGGACGACACAAAATATTGGGCCTCTCCTGAAGGAGAGGCCCAATATCCATATAATGTAAGATTACCGGGCGGCGGTGATGTGATGCTTCTCGGCGTAGCCGGTGAGGAAGAGGGTGAGCGCGCCGTCACCGGTGACGTTGCAGGCGGTGCCGAAGCTGTCCTGCAGGGCGAAGATGGCGAGCATCAGGGCCGTGCCGGCGTCGTCAAAGCCGAGCACGCCGACGATCAGGCCCAGGGAGGCCATCACCGTGCCGCCGGGGACGCCGGGGGCGCCGATGGCGAAGATACCCAGCAGGAGGCAGAAGAGGATCATGGTGCCAATAGAGGGGAGCTGCCCGTAGAGCATCTTGGAAATGGTCATGCAGAAGAAAACCTCGGTCAGAACGGAGCCGCAGAGATGGATGTTGGCGAAAAGGGGGATGCCGAAGTCCACCATATCCCGGCGCAGCACCTTGCTCTTGCGCGCGCCCTCCAGGGCGACGGACAGGGTCGCGGCGCTGGACATGGTACCGACGGCTGTCAGATATGCAGGTCCATAGTGGCGCAGAACCTCCCAGGGGCTCTTTCCGGAATAGGCGGCAGCAATCAGATACAGAACAGCAAGCCAGATATAGTGGCCAAGCATGACGATCA
>CAMKAP010000197.1 GCA_946410505.1 uncultured Clostridia bacterium | reverse complement strand
AAGGGGGATTGTGAAGGGGGACGGGGAGTCCCCCTTCACGTACAATTTCAGCCGATTTTATAACCGAGTCAAGGTTTTAAAATCGGCCGTTTCAGCGTGTCGACACTTTGTCGACGCGCTGAGACCTCCGGCGCAGCCGGGGGCCTTCGCTTTTGCTTCGCGCTGTCACCTTTCGGAATAGTATGGTTTGGCCCCATCATTCCGAAAGGTGATGTTTATGTATCCTGAATCCATTCTCAACTGTCTCGTTCTCCCGGAGGATCTGCGCGGCGCGCTCGCAGGCGCCCCGTCGATCATAGCCCCGGAGACGCGGCAGCAGTTGTTTGAACTCTGCTTCGGCCCCACCGGCGCTTCCCGCTACGACGTGTGCTACACGGTCCCGGGCAGGGGACTGTACCGGGAGGCCGAGGTCGTGCGCTGCAAAAACGGCGCAGCGGTCAATTTTCCGGAGGACTATATGCGCCGCCGCGACCCGGACTGCATGCGCATCGGCGACGAGCTGCCCACTGACAAGCCCCGCTTCCGGGAGCTCTTCGGCCGCCCCTTTTCCGAACTGCGCAGGGAGACCATGGCGTGGCTGCGCGGCCAGAGCCTCCTGCTGCTGCCCTTCCGGGCGGGCGGTGCGTACTTCGGCTATGACGCGCTGCTCGTGTGCCCGGCAAACGCGGCCTTTTTCGCCCTGGCCCTGGCCGACATGCAGGGCTTTCGCAGCTTCCATGAAGTGGAAGCGGGCTATGCGCCCCGGGCGATCCTTTACGCCGCGCCGCCCTTCCGCCTGACGCATTTTGACGGAAGGCAGGTGGTGGTACACCAGCGCAGCGAGAGACTGCACGAGGTGTTCGCCTACAATCTCTATCCCGGTCCCTCCGCAAAGAAGGGCGTTTTTTCCGCTCTGCTGGATATTGGCGAGCGGGAGGGCTGGGTTACAAACCACGCCTCCGCGGCGCTGGTGGAGACGCCTGAACTTCGGCGCACGGTATTTCTGCATGAGGGGGCGTCCGGCGGCGGCAAGAGCGAGCTGCTGGAGCAGATCCACCGGGAGGAGAACGGGCAGATCTTGCTGGCAGAGGACCCCGCCACAGGCGAAAAGCGGTATCTGCCCCTCGGTGCAAGCTGCGGCATCCGTCCCGTCGCGGACGACATGGTGCTTGCCCGACCGGATCTGCAGGAAAACGCCGGCCGCCTGGTCATCGCCGACGCGGAGGACGGCTGGTTTCTGCGCATGGACGGCGATCGGGCTTACGGGAGTGTGCCCGCCTATGAACGCCTGAGCATCCATCCGCCCCAGCCGCTGCTCTTTTTTAATCTGGACGCCTGGCCCGGCGCCACATGCCTGCCCTGGGAGCCGGTGAAAGATTCCGACGGCAGCCTCTGCTCCAATCCACGACTCATCCTCCCGCGGCGCATGATCGGCGGCGTCGTCCCCGGTGATAAACCCCAGGCGGTGGACATCCGCTCCTTCGGCGTGCGCATGCCTCCCAGCACTGCCGCGGTACCGGATTACGGTGTGATGGGCCTTTTGCAATTTGTGCCGGTCTCTCTGGCCTGGCTGTGGCGGCTGGTGTCTCCGCGCGGCTACCGGAACCCTTCCGTAGCCGATACCGGCGGACCTTCCGGCCTCAAGGCCGAGGGCGTGGGCTCCTATTGGCCCTTCTGTACAGGGAAACGAGTGACCCAGGCAAATCTCCTGCTCCGTCAAATGCTCCGGACGCCCATGACGCAGAACGTCCTGATCCCCAACCAGTTCATCGGTGCCTGGCGGGTGGGCTTCATGGGAGAGTGGCTCGCGAGAGAATTCCTTGCACGCAGCGGCCTCCCACGCCCGGAGAAACTGACGCCGGCCCGCTGTCCGCTCTTCGGGCTTTCCTTGGAGAACATGGAGCTGGACGGCCATACGGTGCCGCGCTTTCTGCTGCGGCCGGAGGAGCAGCCCGGCCTGGGAACGGCGGGCTATGACGCCGGCGCGGCGATCCTGACGGACTTTATGAAAGCGCAGATCTCCGCCTTCCTGACCGACGAGCTGGATCCCATCGGCAGAAGGATCATCGAGCTCTGCCTCGGCGACGCTTCCGTCGAGGATTATCTGCGGCTTACCCCACCGTAAGACAGCAAAAAACGAATAGAGAGTACCTGCGATACGCTTGTGCCGCTCAGACAAAAGCGAAAGGCAGGTCACCCTCTATTCGTTAGATGGAGTATCAAGATGGAGCATCACGTGCGTGACGAATGCAAGCGGCCTTTATGGCCTTCTTCTTCTCCGCGGCTTTTTCTCTTCCGCAAGCGTACCCAGAAAGCCGATCAGCGCCAGCGCAAAGCTCAAAATCAGCGCCGCGCTGCCGTAACGCATGGGAAGCAGATAGCGCATTTTGAGATAGGCGTGGTAGCCCAGCAGCGAGGCAAACTGGGTCAGCGGGGCTGCAAGCCAGAGCATGGGCAGGGCGTAGGCCAGAACCACGCTCAGAATGTCCGCCGCGTAGAAATACCGGTCGTGCATGTGGGGCAGCAGGAAAGGGATCCCGACGGCGAAGAGCAGCGAGAGGGCGATCACCGCCCTGTCGGTCAGACGGCTGCGGCTGACCCAGGCCACCGCCAGCAAATTCACCATATAGATAAAGGCGGCGGCAATGGCGATGGAGGAGGCGGGCTCAGGCTCCGTTATCTGCCAGAAGATGGCGAACACGGAAGGGGAGTTATAATTCAGACCGGAGCCGATGGAGCCGGTCTGAGAGAAATAAAGCGTGACGGTATCCAGGAAGGGGCGGCCCAGCAGCACGGCGGGCAGCACAAGAATCACATAGGCGGCAGGGAAGAGGAGCAGATGTTTCCAGCGGATCTTCCCCTGCATCAGAAACACCGCGTAGATCGGCATGACAAAGACCGCCTGCAGCTTAAAGCCGAAGGAGAGCGTGATGCAGAGCATGCTCCAGACGGGCTTCTCCTCCAGCGCCAGCCAAATCGCCATCACTGCGAGCGCGACGTATACCCCGTCGCACTGGCCCCATACGGCGCCGTTGAGAAAGACAGTGGGCAGAAAGAGGACCGTGAAATAGCAGGCGAGCCTGCGCGCCCGGCTTCCGGTGACGCGGCCCAGCAGCATGGCACAGCTCCAGGCCAGCAGAACATCGAAGAAAACGCTCAGGAGCTTGATGAGATAGAGATCCCGGATCGGCAGATAAGAGAAGAGCGCAAGAAAATACAGATAGGGGATATTGTAGTTGCCGACAGGCACCGCCAATGCTTTAAAGCCGCCGTTCGTGCGGAAAAACTCGCACCAGGGATGCAGAAAGTTCTGATAGTCCAGCGTCTCGTAATCAAAGGCCAGCGCCCGCAGCGCGAAGGCCGCGGCGCTCAGCAGCAGGGAGACGATCCAGGCGCGGCGGCTGCCGAGCAGACCGGAACGCCAGAGCAGGAAGAGACCGAAAACAGCCTCTGACACCAGAATAATGATCGAAACAGTGTCCATGCTTTGTATACCTTTCGCAAAAAAAGAAACGGGAGCTTGTCACTCCCGCCGAAATCTATATATTTTACAAATTTACCCTTGACAACGAAACGGTGACAATGGTAAAATGTCTTGCTATTTGTGCAGGGGAGGGGGCGCCATACCCCACTATCCAACTGCCAACAGTATATCAGCGTGAACCTGTAAAATCAATGCCGGGCTCCAACTTTCTGACAACTGAGCCGGGCGTTTCAAGATCAAGAAGGAGAGAGTGCCATGCCAAAAGATGTTCTCTACGGCAAGACCCTGCGAAAGAGCTTTGCCCGCGTCGATGAGATCCGGGACATGCCCAATCTGCTGGAGATCCAGAAGAGCTCTTATAACTGGTTTCTGGAGACCGGCCTGCGCGAGGTCTTCCGGGACGTGGATTCCGTAACCGACTATTCCGGCAACCTGGAGCTGAGCTTCATCGACTATTCCATGGACGAGAAGCCCAAGTACAACGAGGAAGAGTGCAAGGCGCGCGACGCCACCTATGCCAAGCCTCTGAAGGTCCGGGTCCGCCTGCGCAACAAGGAGACCGAGGAGATCAAGGAGC
>CAMKAP010000196.1 GCA_946410505.1 uncultured Clostridia bacterium | reverse complement strand
AAGCTTCATAATTCCGTTCCTTTTGTAATCGTTACACAGCGCACTGTATACTGCCGCACGCCGTAAACGCCCCTTTTTTAAATCTGTTTAATCATACCGCAAAGAAGCCCAAATTGCAAGGAAACCGTATGAAAATCATACGGTTTCCCTGAAAGTGTATAAGAAACGCAGAGTTTGGCGGATCAGGCATTGCGTGCTTGGATGGCCTCCTGCTCCTTCTTCAGATTCTTCTCCACGGTCCACAGGAGGATCAGCGCGCCGCACACCGCGTAGGCAACGGTTTCGACCCAGATGTAGCTGATGGAGATGGCATTCTGCACACCGGCAGACTGGAGCGTCTGTCCCACGACGGCGGTCTGATCATAGCCGGAGACGCCGAGAATAGCAGAGAAGATCGCATTGCAGATGGGTGTCCCGGCGACCATAATGGAGCTGTAGATGGACATCGTCAGGCCGTCAGTGCGGATGCCCTCTTTAAACTCGATATGGTCAATGACGTCTGCCAGCATGGCGAGGATCATGTAGGCCGCGGGGGCGGAGCCGAGGCACTTGACGGCGACGCCGATGCCGACGCCGATGATGTTGCCGTGTGCAAGCCCGGCGATGATGCCGCCGACCACGCCGACCAGCATGCCGACCAGAACCACCACGCGCTTGGAAAACTTATTGGACAGAGGCACCACGAAAACCGCGGCAACTGCCATGGGAATCGCGCCCAGAATGCCCAACAGTGACTGGGAAGCACCCCAGGCGTCCGCACTGCCGAAGAAGGAGTTATCCATGACCCACTTGCAGAAATATGCCATGGAGCCGTTTTTCAGCGCACCGGACCACTGGAACAGCAGGTAGAAGACAATCACGATCCACCACCACTTCTCGCCTGTGACAGCCTTGAGCTGACGGGCAAGGGAAGGGGCCTCGGTCTTGCTGCTCTCGTCCCCGCCGCCTGCCATGATCTCCTCGGTCACACGCTCACGGGTGAACTTATACTGGAGCAGAACCGTCAACGCCGTGAAGATGGCAATGGCCAGCATGGCGACGAACCACAGGGCCTGGTTCTCCTTCAGCGCGAAGGACACCAGGATCGGGAACACCATGGAGCCGGCGCCCATGACGCCCAGACCCGCTACGTTTGTGAAGGAGGCCAGCGCCCCGCGCTTGGCGCTGTCACGGGTGGAGACCGGAATCAGAGTGGAGTTGGCCGTGTTGTAGATCGGGAAAGCAACCGCATAGTAAAGGTTATACGCGATGGCGATCCAGATCATTTTGGCAAGGCCGTCAAAGGGCATGATGAACATCAGCACGCTCGCCACCGAGATAGTCAGCGCAGAGAGCAGCACCCAGGGACGGGCTTTGCCCGCCATGGTCTTGGTGCGCTCAATGAGCTGACCGACAACCAAGTTGGCAATGACGATAAAGATCGTGGAGATGAGCTGAAGTCCTGTCAGAAAGCTGAGGTTGAGCTTCAACACGTCTGTGAAATACTGCTGCAGCATGCTGGTATAGATGCCCGAGGCCAGCAGGCCGCCGAAGGGGCCGATGAAATAGCCCAGCAGCATTTCCGGGAATTTAACTTCGTCCGACTTAATCGCCGAGCGGGCCAGAGGCGAGGACCAGAAATCCGATTTGGTGTTTGCCATAAACGCTTCTCCTTTTTTATTCATATATTTACTACAATCGAACTACAGATTCAGTTTTCCTCCACACTTAACGCTCCGTCTTTCAGCGTGATGTGTAGGTTTTTTCCGCCCATGGGAAAGCGGCAGTCAAGCTCGCGGAAAATCCCGGGTGCAGGCTGCACTTTATAAGTCCTTCCGCCGGGCTCCAGCGCGCACAGGCCGACAAAATAGCGGGCTATGAGGTAGATGGGGCTCGCCGCCCAGGCGTGACAGAGGGATTTGCCGTACGGGTCGCCGTACATCTCATACTGCTCCTCCGCAGGCTTCCCCGGGTCGTATTCTTCCCAGAAAGTCACAGCCCCCAGCTTCAGCATTCCGCCCCAATAGGCCTTGATTGCGTCCATCGCCTCGCGCAGGTAGCCGAGCCGGCAGAGAGCCTCCAGCTCAAAGAAACGGAAGTATGGCGTTGTTATGGCGGGAACCGCATCGTTAAACAGCACCGAATCTGCGATCCGATGCTTGCGCTGCTCGTCAGCGATGTCAAACAGCACTGCAAAGATGTTGGCGTGGCGCGTCACATGCCGTCTCCCGGATGTGAAAGAGTCGATGTACGCTCCCCGCTCCTCATCCCAGTAAAGCGCTTCGATCTGCTTCAGGAGCGCTTGCAGGGCGTCACGGTACCTCTCCCCCCTTTCTCCGGGCAGCAGTTCGCCTAGGAGTCGGTAACAGGCAGCCAGGAGCATCTGTTCGGCGCAGAGAGGACCGTCTCTGTCGAAATCCGCCCAGTCGATAAAGAGCCAGTCGCGTTTGCGGCCAATGATGAAGCCGTGCTCCTCAGTCTGAGACATGCACAGTGTCATCATGCTCTCCATCTTCGGAAGCATAAGGTCCACAAATGCACGATCTCCGTAGCTTTCAAAATAGGTACCCACGCTGAGCAGCCACAGTAGCGAGTAGTCCAGGATCGTATTCACATGCGTCGTCACCGGGTCATTCCCGCGCAGCGCAATCAGTGTGCGTTTCTCGATCTCACGGTCAGCCGTCAGATATCGGTTCACAAACTGGCTCTGGTAGGCGTCGCCGCCCCAGATCCACTTGTCCCGCTTGATACCGTCCAGGAAGAAAACACCGGAGCAGAGCATAAAAGTGTGCGAGGCGACGGAAAAGATCCTGTCAAGCTCGGGATCGTCAGAGCGAAAAGAGGCCTGCACCGGGATCTCCACATATTGGTGAATAGCCCGTGCGCTGTACTCCCCCGCCTTCGCCCCGGGGATAAAGGCATAACGCATTGCCTGTCTGGGGCATCGGCGCGTCACCGGATCGGGAAAGCAGGAAAAGTAACATTTCTCCGTGTCCAGAGCTTCCGGACGGGATTCGCCCAGACAGACTTTCGGGCAGTCAGGCCCGTTCAGTTCCAGAGAAGCTGTCAACTCCGTCTCGAAGGAGAAGAGAATACCGCCGTTGATTTCCTCCTCCAAGGTTGGCAAGTATATTGTCTCGGCCGTGGGCCAATCCGCAGGGTCCCGGTTTCGGTCCGTGAAATAGCGGTTATAGGCCGCGGGAACAGGATCCCGGTCGTAATCCTCGACCGTCCAGCCCGGCTCGGAGCGAATGATCTCCCCGCTGACATAGACAGCAGGCACACAGCCGATACAGGCGATATGGATGGAGATCCGATGTTTTCCGGAAGTGCAGCAGATCAGTTCCCCAAAAGGGTGCTTTTCCTCGTCAAGCTGCACATAGCCCTGCGAGCCGGAAACGCCAAGCACCGAAAAGACGGTCTCTTCAATAAGATCATATTCCCGGCGAAAAGCGACTCTGCATCGGAAGCCCTCGCTCTTCCAGAAGGCCGGCCAGGCGCATCCGCGCTCCACACGGGAAAAGTTCTGTTTCATGGCGTGGTATAGCTCCAGGTCGCCCGGGTACCAGAGCCAATACGTTCTTTCATCTATCATGATAAAAGTACCTGATACTTAAATAATCTTCATTAGTAAGAATACTTGAATCTTATAAAAAAAACAAGACCCAAATCCGTTTTGGGCATAAACGGCCAAATTCGTGGCGCAAACGGTGAAAGGAAACATTGCATTCTTTTCGTTCCTGCTGTATATTGGTAAAACCAACATGCAGAAAAGAGGACCCGGAACATGGCTCTGATTTCCATTATCAAAGACTTTCATCCCCTGGGCAACGCAAAGCTCCTGGACCGGGCAGCCCAGCTTCGCCCGGCGCTGCGCCACGCGATCCGGGAGCCGATCGGCGGCTTCAAGCTGAAGGAGCGTTACAGTGCCGAAGAGGATGAGATTGTTTTACGCCAGCTCCCCCATCTGAGCCTCGGAAAAGGCGAAAATCTCTGCCTCGATTTCGGAACGCATATGGTCGGATATATCACGCTGGAGCTTTCCTACTCGGGCAGCCACCCGGACGCTCCGGCCTATCTCAAGCTGAAATTT
>CAMKAP010000195.1 GCA_946410505.1 uncultured Clostridia bacterium | reverse complement strand
CGGCGTTGCTCTGCTCATGGCGGCAGACAAAGGCGGCAGGCATCCAGCCGGGATAGAGGCTGTGTTTATTTGGCGCGACGGTGAAAACAAACTGTTTGCCCTCGTCCTCCAACTCCTGCTGCAATGAAGCGAGCCGCTGCGCGATCTGCTCAAGCTCCTCGTCCGAGAGGGAAATCCCGCAATAATCGTCCAGCGTCTCACTGAAATACAGAAAGCCGTCGCTGCCCAGAATCACCTGCTCTTCCGCGGAGCTGTGCAGAAGCGTCTCATTCAGCCAGGACCAGCAGGATACCAGGTGCTGCCGCAGAGCAAAACGGTCTGCCACATAATCCGCGGTCTCATTGAGCATGTTCAGCCCGAAGCGGGGCGGGGGAGAGAGAATCTCGTTTGCTCCGGCACCGCTTTCAAAGCCGAGCAGCAGCCCGACAAAGGGAATGAGACAAACGGCCAAAAAGAGCGTTATGAAGATTTTTGATAACTGTTTCATAGACTGTTCAGCATGTCGAAAGCTCAGAACTGAAAATAGATAAAGGGATGGAAGCCGCCTTTGGAGAGGCAGAGGATGCACAGGCACAAGAGCACAAGACTCAAGCCATCGGAAAGAAGCTCCGGGAGCTGCACGTGTTCCCGCAGCTTCGGCACCAGATTGCCGCAGAGCAGGAGCGCGAGGAACACTGTCAGCAGAGATGCCGGGGAAAGCAGCCGAACCAGCAGGAGGCTTCCCTCGGCTGTGACATTACCGGTAAAGAGCGCGGCAATCAGCGTGAAGCCGTCCCGCAGAGAGTCCGCGCGGAAGACGGCGAAGAGCAGGGTCACGCACAGCATGGTGTACAGCCTTCCCACAAGGCGGCCCCAAGCATTCCGCTCCAGCCTTCTGACAGGGATCAGCCCCCAGTCCTCAGCGCTGGAGAGCAGACCATGGGCAAGGCCCCAGAACACAAAGGTCCAGTTGGCACCGTGCCAGATGCCGGTGCAGAAGAATACAAGAAAGCGGTTGAGCGCCGCACGCACCCGCCCCTTTCGGTTGCCGCCCAGGGGAATATACAGATACTCCTTGAACCAGGTGGAGAGACTCACGTGCCATTTGCGCCAGAACTCCCTTACGGAGTTTGAACCGTATGGGAAAAGGAAATTTTCCCGGATCGTGAAGCCGAACATCTTGCCCATACCGATGGCCATGTCACTGTAGCCGCTGAAATCAAAATAGATCTGCAGCGTGTAGCACACGGCACCGAGCCACATTACACGCGTATCCGGTGAGCCGGAGAGCGTGGCGTAGGCTGCGTCAGCCAGGTAGCCCACGGTATCGGCAATGAGCAGCTTTTTGGCAAGACCGCGCACAAAGCGTCGGATCCCGGCAGCACTCAACTCCGGCGTCATCACCCGCTCGTCGATCTGTGCGGCAATGTCATGGTACTTGACGATAGGGCCCGCGATCAGTTGGGGAAAGAAGGCGATATACAGGAGGATCTTGAGAAAATCCCGGGTGCCGTTCTCCGGCTCCCGGTAGGTGTCGATCACATAGCTGAGCCCTTGGAAAGTGAAAAAGCTGATGCCGATGGGCAGCACGATCCCGGTCATGGGGATCGCGGTTCCGAAAAGGGCATTGAAATTGGACAGGAGAAAGTCCGTATATTTGAAGACACCGAGCACCAGCAGATTCAGCAGAATTGCGGCAGTGAGCACCGCACGGCTGCGGGCAAAGCGCCCGGAGAGAAGCCGGCCTGCCAGATAGTTGACCAGAACGGAGGCGAGAAACAGCGGCACATACTGCAGCTGCCCAAAGGAATAGAACAGCAGGCTTGCCAGCGCCAGCAGAAGATTCTGTGTATGCAGATTTTTAGTAAGCCGCGTCAGCAGATAGGTGAGCGGCAGGAAGGCAAACAAAAAGATCGCCGAGCTGAAGACCACGGATTCTCCTCCTTCCGATTAGAATCGACAATTTAATATTATATCACTTTATTCTTACAGTGACAACGGTTTTTGAATCCGGAATCAGGATAAAAGAAATCCCCCTGCATATATCGCAGGGGGATCGGGGAATGGATAGAAGGGGAAAGAATATTCGTCAGTTGGCAGCGTGATCCAGCCAGGAGGCCACATGCTCCTCATCCAGGCCGAGCCCGGCTGCGATAAAAGCTGCGCTCTCGTTGAGATTCATGCCGCGGAGGCGGCCGAAGTTGCTCAGCTTCGGGGTGTAGACTTTCTGGCCCACATTGCGGCCCTCAATATAGCCGCACTCATAGCACATATACAGGTCGATCTTTCTGTGACCGTCCAGCGTCATCTCATGTCCGCACTGAGGACATTTCATGTTAATTCCTCCCAAAATCGGCTTAGCCGCAGTATTGTTATTCCTTGAAGTACAGCCAGAATATACCATGTTGTTTGTTAATTGTCAATCAGCGTTCGATACAAAAATAACAATCTAAAATGCCTCTTTTTGATGCTTCTCCGGCAGATTGACGAAAGAGCCCGCATTTGCTAAAATACGCATCATACAGGAAAGGAGAGGAAACATGCGATATATCGAAGTGATCCTGGATACACCTGCGGAAGAGATCGACCGGCGCTGCGAGGAGATGAGCGCTATGGGCGTGGGCGGTTTTGTGATCGAAAACGAGGCCGATTTTCAGGCCTTTCTGGAGAATAACCACCAGTACTGGGACTATGTGGACGATGAGCTGGAGCAGCAGTTTTCCGGCGTCAGCCGCATTAAATGCTACCTGACGGACGATGAGGAGGGCAGGGACTCGCTGCGCGCCATCCGGAAAGCCTACGGCGAGGTCAGTGTATCCATGGTAGAGGACAGTGACTGGGAGAACAACTGGCGCGAATACTATAAACCCATCGAAGTGGGGGAGAAGCTGGTGGTCGTGCCGGAGTGGGAAGCCGTTCCCGAGGACGGGCGCACGCCGCTCCGGCTGGACCCGGGCCTCATTTTTGGAACCGGGAGCCACGCCACCACGCGCATGTGCCTGGAGGCGCTGGAGAGCCGTATCAGTCCGGAGACGAAGGTGCTGGATCTGGGCTGCGGCAGCGGCATCCTTGGGATCGGTGCGCTTGTGCTGGGGGCAAAGAGCTGCCTCGGATGTGACATAGACCCCAAGGCACCCGATGTGGTGCTCTCCAATGCCGCTCTCAACGGCATCGGCCCGGACAGGCTCAGCGCCTGCGCCGGGGACGTGATCGCGGACGCCTCTCTGCGAAAGAGCTTCGGGACGGGCTACGATCTGGTGCTTGCCAATATTGTCTCGGATGTGATCATTCCGCTTTCCGCCCATGTGCCGGGATTCCTTGCTCCTGAGGGAGTATTCATCACCTCCGGCATCATCGAAGGCAGGCAGGACGAAGTCCGCGGCGCCATTGAGCGGGCGGGTCTTCGGGTGATTGAGCACCGCTGCGAGGAAGAATGGCATCAGTTCACGGCAGTACGTGGATGAAGAGCATGATACACGAAACGAAGGGCGGCCAAAAGGCCGCCCTTCGTTTATGATCTCGTTTTGGTGGATTTATTTCCCGTAAACGTCGTTGGTGTCCAGGAGCAACACGTCGATCTCCAGCGTTTCGCCGTCCCGCCAGATGCTAAAGTGCATGGTGTCGCCCACGTGGAGCTCGTTCTTGATGGCATTGACTTCTTCCGTAGTGGTGACCGGCGTGCCGTTCACAGCCGTCAGAATATCGCCCGGGAGAATGCCCTGGGCCTCTGCGTCGGAGCCTTTGGTTACGGCAGAGATATAGAGCCCGTCCGGCAGGTCGTATTCCGATTTGGCGTTCTCCGGGATCGAGCCCACCGTAATGCCGATGGAGGGACGCCCGCGCACTTCACCGTCCTTGACCAGCGCGTTGACCACGCCGCGCACCGTGGAGGAGGGGATGGCAAAACCGATCCCTTCAATGCTGGAATAGGAGGACATCATCTTCATGTTGGTCACGCCGATCATCTGCCCGTACATATTGAAGAGCGCGCCGCCGGAGTTGCCCTCGTTCAGAGCGGTGTTGGTCTGCAGCAGGGTCATGGTGCGGCCCTTGTAGGACACGCCGCGGTCGATGGCGGAGATGATGCCGTTGGTGAGAGTGTTG
>CAMKAP010000194.1 GCA_946410505.1 uncultured Clostridia bacterium | reverse complement strand
GATAGAACTCACCGGGGCTGCGGTCGCCGCGGGCGTCCTCATCACGGAAGCAGGGAGCGATCTGGAAATAGCGGTCAAAGCCGGAGGTCATCAACAGCTGCTTGAACTGCTGCGGAGCCTGGGGCAGCGCATAGAATTTGCCGGGGTGCTTTCTCGCGGGCACCAGATAGTCGCGCGCGCCCTCGGGAGAGGAGGCGGTCAGGATCGGCGTGGTGATCTCCAGGAAGCCGTGGGCGGTCATGGCCTGGCGCAGCGCGGAGACCACGTTGCAGCGCAGAACGATGTTCTGCTTAACGGCGGGATTTCTCAGATCCAGATAGCGGTATTTGAGACGCTGGGCCTCGTCGGCCTCGCGGCTGCGGTTGATTTCAAAAGGCAGCTCATTGTAGCGGCAGCGGCCCAGGACCTCGATCTTCTCGGGGACGATCTCAATGTCGCCGGTGGGGAGCTTGGGGTTCTTGCTGGCGCGCTCGCGCACAGTGCCCTCCACGGAAATCGTGGACTCCTTGTTGATGGCCTTGACGGTCTTCATCATCTCTTCGGTCTCAACGACGACCTGGGTGGTGCCGTAAAAGTCGCGCACGACGACGAAGGCAAAATTGCTGCCCACCTCGCGCACGTTCTCCATCCAGCCGACGATCTTGACCTTCTGCCCCACATGCTCCAGGCGGAGCTCATTGCAGGTATGGGTACGGGACTGCATCATTTTCATTATCCTCACTTTCCTTTTAGGCTCCCCTGCCAAGGGGAGCTGTCTGCAAAGCAGACTGAGGGTTATACTATTTTTTCGTCTCTCCTTATGCAGGAGAGACATCAATCACTTCTCCAGAATCACAGCCGCGCGGCTGCGCTCCCCGACAGCAGATCTGATGAACGCGGCGGCATCCACGGCGGGCATTTGCACCTGCTCGCCGCTTTGCATGTTCTTCACGGAGACGACGCCGGCATTGACCTCGTCCTCGCCGATCAGCACGGCAAAGGGCACGCCGATCTTGTCCGCATATCCGATCTTGGCCTTGAACTTTTTCTTTTCGCCGTAGAGCTGGGTACGCACCCCGCCCTGCCGCAGCGCGGTGGCGGCGGCGACTGCCGGACCGAGATCCTCTGTCATCGGCAGCACCAGCGCGTCGCAGGGCGCGGTAACGATCTCATCGGACAGCAGCCCCTGCTCATTCAGGACGTAGAACAACCGGGTCAAACCGATGGAGATGCCCACGCCGGGCAGCTGCTTGTCGGTGTAGTACTCCGCCAGATTGTCGTAGCGCCCGCCGGAGCATACGGAGCCGATCTCAGGATGCTCGGTCATGATGGTCTCGTAGACGGTGCCGGTGTAGTAGTCCAGACCGCGGGCGATGGTCAGATCGACGGCGAAGTTTTCCTCGGGCACGCCGAAGTCCTTCAGATAGCGGGTGACGGCGATGAGCTCGTCCAGCCCCTGGTCAAAGGTCTCATCCATGCCGCGGTACATCTCGAGCCGTTCGATGACCTCCGCGTTCGTGCCGCAGATGGCCATGAAGTCCAGCACGTTTTCACTCTTGTCGGGCAGCATCTTGACCTCTTCGATCAAAAGCTGCTTGACCTTCTGGGCGCCGATCTTGTCCAGCTTGTCCACCGTGCGCATGATCTCCCCCGCCTTCTCGCTCATGCCGTTCATGGCGTAGAAGCCGTTTAAGAGCTTGCGATTGTTCACGCGGATCTTGAACTTTTTGAGTCCCAGACGGGTGAAGGTCTCATAGATGATGGCGGGAATCTCCGCCTCGTTCATGATGTCCAGCTTCCCATCTCCGATCACGTCGATATCGGCCTGGTAAAACTCCCGGAAGCGGCCGCGCTGCGCGCGCTCTCCCCGGTAGACCTTGCCGATCTGATAGCGGCGGAAGGGAAAGCTCAGATCGCCGTAGTGTCCGGCCACATACTTGGCCAGCGGCACTGTCAGATCAAAACGCAGCGCCAGATCGCTGTCGCCCTTCTGGAAGCGGTAGATCTGCTTTTCCGTCTCGCCGCCGCCCTTGGCCAGCAGCACCTCCGCCGACTCGATCACAGGCGTGTCCAGCGGCGTAAAACCGTAGAGAGAATAGGTATCGCGCAAAACGCTCATCATCTTCTCCATCTTCATCTGCTCCCTTGGAAGCAGCTCCATGAAGCCGGAGAGCGTGCGCGGGGATACTTTTGCCATTACGTTTCTCCTTACAAAAAACAGCATATGGCGCGGCTGTTAAGCCGCGCCGAAGATGCCAGATTGCGGATTCTGTCAGCGTTTCTGCGGATTGACGATGTTGCGCCAGTCCAGATCGCCCCTGCGCAGGCCCTGCACCAGCACCTCGGCCGTGGCCGCGTTGGTGGCAAAGGGGATCTGATACTGATCGCAAAGGCGTTCAACCTTGTTGATGTCGTCAAAGCCCTTGGGATTGGCAGGATCGCAGAAGAAGAGCACCAGGTCGATCTCATTGAAGGAGATCCTTGCGCCGATCTGCTGGGCACCGCCCTGATCCGCGTGCAGATAGAGTGTGATGGGAAGCCCGGTGGCCTCCGAGACAAGCTTGCCTGTGACATGGGTGGCGCAGAGAGAATGCTCCGCCAGGATTCCGCAGTATGCAATGCAGAACTGGACCATCAATTCCTTTTTCCTGTCGTGTGCCATCAGTGCAATATTCAAGCGCCGCTCACTTCCTTTTTCTTAGAATCGTATCTGATTTATTATAAACCGAAAATACCATGGATGCAACAATTAAAATTACTGAACAAATTCCCCGGTCCCGGTTTACTTGAGCAGACCCATCTCCGGCTCGGAAGTGTCGCTGTAGCTCTTGATGTTGATATAGGCGTCCATAACCTGGCGGGCCATAAACTGGGTGCTGGCGCCGCTGCCGCCGCGCTCGACCACCACCGCGATGGCGACTTCCGGATCGTCAAAGGGCGCATAGCACATGAAAATACCGTCGTTGGTGATCTTCTCGCCCTTCTGTGCGGTTCCGGTCTTGCCGGCCACATCCCAGGCACAGTCTGCCCACCACTCTGCATTGGCAGAGTTGACGGACCAGTCGTGAAGCACCAGGTGCATGCCCTCATGCACCGCGTCCCAGTT
This sequence comes from uncultured Clostridia bacterium, assembly GCA_946410505.1. The sequence continues at coordinate 1,014 of CAMKAP010000194.1, read as the reverse complement.
CCACTCGTCAGACTGCACGACGCTGAGCACCTCGCTCTCGCGCTCGTACAAAACCTGGCTGTAGTCATAGCTGCGGATGGCCTTGAGGATGGAGGCGGAGTGCCGGTAGCCGGAGTTTGCGACCGTGGCGCAGTATTCCGCGATCTGCAGCGGGGAGAAGATGGAGTCGGACTGGCCGATGCCTGCCTGCAGCGTGTCACCGATACGCCAGGTGGTGCCGGTATAGTCGGCGTGGTTGGCGGCGTTGGACATGTTGCCGTAGGTCTCCACCAGCTCAATCCCGGTGGGGACGCCCAGGCCGAAGGCGTGGGCATAGGTGCCCATATCGTCAATGCCCAGCTCGTGGCTGATGGTATAGAAGAAGTAATTGCAGGAGTCGCGTAGCGCCAGGGTCACATTGTCCTCACCATGGGTCCAGTGCTCGTTGGGGTTGGAGCTTGCACGCCAGATCCAGCACTCAGGCGCGTAGCCTTCGGCCGCGTATCGGGTGAAGACGCCCTCGCACTTGACCTTGAACTCGGTGTTGATGATGCCCTCCGTCAGGCAGGCCATGGCCACGCAGGGCTTAAAGGTGGAGCCGGGGGCGTAGGCGCCCATCAGAGCCCGGTTAAAGAGCGGCGCATTGGGCGTCTCCAGGAGCTCCGCGTATTTTTCAATGATCGTGGACACGTCGAAGGTGGGCCAGCTGGCGATGGCCAGGGGTTCGCCGGTCTTGACGTTCACCACCACAATGGCGGCGCCGGTGATTTCGTCCTTGGTCTCCGGGTCGTACTCCCCCGCGGCGGTACGCTCGGCTCGCAGCTGGGTGCGGTCGGTGCGCATGATGTCGATGCCGTGGGCCAGGATCTTCTCCACCTGCTCCTGCAGAGCGATGTCGATGGTCAGATAGATATGGTGCCCGGGCTCCGGGTCCTCCAGATAGACCGTGGAGAGGATGGTGCCGGCGGCGTTGCGGTATTCGATCACTTCGCCGTCCTTACCGTGCAGGTCGGTCTCGCAGGCGTCCTCGATGCC
>CAMKAP010000193.1 GCA_946410505.1 uncultured Clostridia bacterium | reverse complement strand
CCTCCTTCGGCAGATTGATGCAGCCCTGCATGGCTGCGGGAACGCAGATGGCTCTTTCCTTGAGCGCTTCACCCGTCTCCGTAAGAGAAAGAAACAGCTTGCGCTCGTTGTTCTCCGGCCGTACTCGATTGATATATCCCTGCTTTTCAAGGCGTTTGAGCAGCGGAGCGAGGGTTCCAGAGTCGAGATGCACGATTTTGCCCAGCTCCCCCTCCGTCATCCCGCCGTGTTCCCAGAGAACCATCATGACCACATACTGTGTGTACGTCAAATTCAGCTCTTCCAGCGGTTTTCGGTATTGCCGCACGACCTCCTTGGCACAAGCGTACAGCGGAAAGCAAAGCTGGTTTTCGAGCTTCAGCGCGTCACAATCGTTTTGCTTTGTCTGTTCTATCATCCAAAGCTCCTTACGCATTTTGAGGTTCGATTTCCTTGTCCCGTACCGCAGAGCTTCAAAATAGCTCTTTCGCCCTTGCCTGCAGTGAAAACCTGTGCGCCGATGATCATGCCGCTGGGGTCAACAGTGTGCAGAGCGTACTGACGATCATATAGGTCTGCGTGGGGAAGGCAAAAATCATATTTCGCAGGTCTGCTCCCGTCAGCTTCTGATTGATCACTAAGGTGAGGAAATCGATCCACGTACCCGCTTCGCTTCCGTAAATCGCTGCGCCGCCCAGATGTCCATCCTTATCAATAATAAAGGTAATGTCGATATCAAGCTCACGGTTATTGACCCACTCATTCTGCGAGCCATAAGGAACGCTGACAACCCTGTAATCGTCAGGGCAATTTTCTGCCACATCTACTGTAACACCCACCTGTGCGATACGGGGGAGCGTAAACACCAAATTAGGAACAGCAGGATAGCAGATCGGGGCATTGCTTTGACCAAGGATCTGCGAAGCGATGTAATTCGACTCAAATTCCGCCGTAGGCGTCAGTCGGGGAATCTTTTTGTCGATGGCATCGCCGCTCACATAGATATTCGGCACACAGGTACGCAGATGGTCGTCAACCTCAATGCCCCGACGGCTGGCGGGAATCCCCAACGCCTCAAGACCGAGATCTTCCACATTTGCCACGCGGCCGGTGGCGTCAAGTACATAGTCTCCTTCAATGCACAGTCCGGATTTTGTCATGACCTTATATCCGTTTTCTGTCTTTTCCACTCCGCAGACAGCTTCGTTAAAGTGAAAATCAGCGCCCTGGGCAGTCATTTTCTCTACCAGTTTTGAAACATACTTTTCCGGATATGCTGCCAAAGCGCGAGGCATAAATTCAAAGAAGGTTACCTTCTTGCCCAGCGTCAGCGCCATGGACGCAAATTCCATAGAGATGATACCCGCGCCGATGCAGATCAGGTGCTCCGGCATTTCCTCGATGTCCAGAAACTCCCGGCTGCCATGCAGGTATTCCTGGCCGGGGATATTCAGGCGGGCGTTTCGCTGACCGACGCCCAGCACGATGTTCTCTGCGGTGATTGTTCTATCGCCCGCCTGAATGGTATGCGCGTCCAGAAGTTTTCCCCTTTCGCGGATGAAGTCGATACCGGAGCGTTCCAATAAAGCCGGGATTGCCTCGGCAAAGGGGGCCAGATGCTGCTTCTTATACGCCATCAGCTTTTTCCAGTCGATGGTTCCGGCATGATCCACGCAGACATTCTCATAACGCTGCAACCCATCCACAAACTCAAACGGGCCGTCCAGCAGAATTTTGGCGTCACAGCCATAGTTGGTACAGGTGCCTCCCGGCAGATCGTGATCCATGAGAACGACCTTCTTACCGGCAGCCTTAAGCGTCAAAGCGCCGTGCCAGCAGGAATGTCCGCTTCCCAAGTAGGCAACATCATAATCAAACATCGTTATTCCTCCTTGTTTTCGATTCATTGCAATTATCCAAGTGCCACGTCCAGCACCATCATCAGCACAAAGCCCAGGGAAAAGGCCACCGTGCCCAGGTTGGAGTGCTCCCCCTCCGACATCTCGGGAATGAGCTCCTCCACCACCACGTAGAACATAGCCCCGGCGGCAAAGGCCAGCAGATAGGGCAGAATAGACACCACCGCGCTGGCAGCCGCAAGGGTGATCAGCGCCGCGATAGGCTCCACAACGCCGGACAGCACGCCGTACCAGAAGGTCTTCATCTTGGTCATTCCCGCAGCCCGCAGGGGCATAGACACGATGGCGCCCTCCGGGAAGTTCTGCAGGGCGATGCCCAGAGCCAGCGCCAAGGCGGCCGCGTTGCTGACGCCCGCGTCGCCGGCGATCCATCCCGCGTAGACCACCCCCACCGCCATGCCCTCCGGGATGTTGTGCAGCGTCACGGCCAGGATCAGCTTCGTCGTGCGCTTGAGGCTGCTCTTTGGGCCCTCCGTCTGCTCATCCATGTGCATGTGGGGTGTGATCACATCCAGCAGCAGCAAAAAGCCGATGCCCAGAAGGAAGCCGATGGCGGCGGGAAGAAAGGACAGCCTGCCCATGTTCTCCGCCCCGTCCAAGGCGGGCTGCAGCAGACTCCAGAAGGACGCCGCCACCATTACGCCCGCTGCGAACCCCGTCAGCACACGCTGCACGCCGTCGGAGATCCTGTCTCTCAGCACAAACACCATCGCCGCGCCAAGGCTGGTGCCCAGAAACGGCAAAAGAATTCCCAACCAAACCTGTGTGTTCATCTTAAGCCCCTCATCGCGTCATGTGACGCAGGAAATGATCAAATGATTTTAGAAAGAGACCGGCGCGCATTTTCGCAGCGTCAGCCTCCTTCCGTTCTTGCGTTTTAGCTTATTTACTTTTCCGCCGGCTCCCACTTGCAGCGGATCGGGGAAACGATGCTGCCATCCTTTTTCATCGCGGCCATGGCCTTATCCACGACCTTGCGGTCCAGGCCGGTAAGTTCCGCGATCTTTCCCGCGTTCAGAGGCTCGCCCGCCTTTTTCATTGCTTCGAGGATCATGGTTTTCTCTTCCATTTCTACCATCCTCCTTATTTGATCGTGGCGGCCCAGGCCTTGATCTCTGCCATCTTTTCGGCCTTTTTATTATCCTCGCCAACGACCTTGCAGACGCCGCAGTTTTCCATGCCCATAAAAGCAGTGATCTGCTTGAAGTAGGCTTCCGCCGCGTCGGTCTGACCGGACGCGGTGCTCAGAAGCAGAACGGCCTTGCTCGCTGCCGGCTTTCCAATGCAGTACACACGCTGGATCGCGGCGTGCAGCTGGGCCGTCATGGCAGAATAGTAGATGGGAGACGCAAAGACGACCATGTCCGCCCACTTGTAGGCGTCAATGACCTGCCCCATGTCGTCCTTCTGGACGCACTGGCCCTCGCCCTTGCTGTGGCAGTATTCACAGCCGAGGCAGCCATTGATCTTCATCCTGCCCACATGCAGCACGCAAACCTCGTTGCCGGCCTCCTCAGCGCCTGCTTTGAAGGCATCCACCATAGCGGCGGTGTTTTCTTTCCGGGGGCTTCCGTTTAAGATCGCAATTTTCATCGGATAACCTCCTTCATCACTCGCCCAGCATCTCGATGATGTAGTTCTCCATGCCGATCTGCTCGATCAGGCAGAGGTGACCCTTGACCCAGTTGAAATGATCCTGCTCGTCAATGATGAATTCCTCGATCATGTGCCTGGTCACATAGTCATCGTCAAACAGCGCCAGAGCCTTGCTCATCATGGGCAGCGCCTCGGCGGCGTCCTTGCAGTCATATTCCAGCATCTCCTTGATGTCGGTGATGACGGGATACTCTTGGAGCACAACAGCAGGGGTTTCACCCAGCTCAATAAGGCGGGCATTGACCTTTTTGGCCTCTTCCCATTCCTCATCGGATTCTGCCATGATCTTGTCCGCCAGCTTGTTCAGGCCGCGCGCCTTCAGAAGCTGCGCGTGAATGGAGTGCTGCTGGGAATTGCCAAACCAGCCCTTCGCCAGTTCCTTCAAAAATTCGATCTTCGTCATTTCAGCCTACCTCCGTTACTCATTAAATTATGTTGTGATTGCGCACCGTCATATTGCACACAATTTCTATATATAATTATAAGCCCAGAGATGTTCATTTCAATTCAGAATACAGCTCTCGTCTCTCATAACGAGAGAAATACGCCGTAT
>CAMKAP010000192.1 GCA_946410505.1 uncultured Clostridia bacterium | reverse complement strand
GCAGTTCCTCGAGTACGGCAAGGAGGAGCCGCGCGACGACGCGGACAAGCTTCTCGCTGCCGTGCAGCAGCTGGTGTCCGAATGTCGGGAATGGCGGGGCACGCCCACCGAGCTGGTGAGTGCGCTCTCTCCCATCCTGCCTGTGGACACCAAGCCGCATTCTTTGACCCGCAGGCTGAACGCCAGCAGCCAGGCCCTGGCCCAGCAATACGGCGTTCAGTACCAATCCCATCGCACAAAGGATTCCCGCGAAATCACCCTTTCCCCCTTAGCCTCATGATGACGCTATGACGCTAATGACGCTATTTGGTACCCCCCAAAGAGCGTCATAGCGTCACCTTTTCATTGAACGCACTTGTGTTCCTTTTTTCCGCGAGGAAAAGCTCAAGAAAATCTCTTGCTTTAAAGCGTTAAAGTGATATAATGCATTCAGACGAACGGATTGATACCTGTTCCATTCTGTAGAAAGAGAGGTACAGTTGTCTCGAAAAAACGCAAACGGTGCCGGAAACATCCGCAAACGATCTGACGGGCGTTGGGAGGCCCGGTATTCCAACGGCTTTGATCCCAAGACCGGCAAGCTGATCCAAAAGTCAGTCTATGGCAAAACGCAGAAGGAAGTCCGCCAGAAGCTTGCCAAGATCACCAGTGAGATCGACGAAGGCACCTATATTGAACCGAATTCCATCAAGCTTTCCGAATGGCTCACCGTCTGGCTCCGTGACTATATCGGCAACGTCAAGCCGGCCACGGTCAAGTCCTATGCCGATCACGTCAAGCTGAACATCATCCCCTATATCGGCAAGACCCAGCTTTGCAAGCTCTCCCCCGCCATGATCCAAACCATGTACAACACCCTTCAGCACGAAAAGGGGCTGTCTCCCAAGACGATCAAGAACGTGCACGGCGTCCTCCACCGGTCGCTGACGCAGGCGCAGAAGATGGGCTATATCCGGCAGAATCCTCTGGATGCCGTGACGCTGCCGAGGATCGAGAAGGCGCAGATTAAGCCCATGGAGGAAGAGGATCTGACCCGGTTTCTCAGGGCGATCAAAGGCAATCCTTATGAGCTGGTGTTCTTTGTCACCGTCTTCACCGGGCTTCGTCAGGGCGAAGTCCTCGGCCTGACCTGGGACTGTGTGAACTTTGACCAGAACACGCTGTATATCAACAAGCAGCACGGCAAGGTCAAGGGCGGCAAGGAATATGTATTCAGCAGTTTGAAGAACGACAAGCCCCGGATGATCGTGGCAGCTGACGGTGTCATAGATGCGCTGAAAAAACAGAAAGCCCGCCAGCAGCGCTGGGCGGAGCTGGCGGGCGACGGCTGGAACAACGCGGATAATCTGGTCTTCACGACCGAGCTCGGCCGGTATCTGAGCAATCAGACGGTTTATCTGGCCTTCAAGAAGGTCGTGAAAGCCCTGGGCCTGGAAAATGTGCGCTTCCATGATCTCCGCCATACCTTTGCCGTAAACAGTTTGAAGGCAGGCGACGACATCAAGACCGTGCAGGAAAACCTCGGCCATCATACCGCCTCCTTCACGCTGGACGTCTATGCCCATGTGACTGGCGGCATGAAACAGGACAGCGCCAAACGCATGGAGCAATATCTGCAGCGCGTCACCGGCTGATTTCTCGCTGTGTCCAACAGGTTCGTATTGCTCCAATCCAAAGAGCTGCGAATCTGTGCCGTTAGGGTCAGGGTTAGGGTCAAATGAGCCCGGAACAGCAAAAATCCCTTGAAAACTCAGTGTTTTCAAGGGATTAAGCTGGTGCGCGAGGCGGGACTTGAACCCGCACGCCCGGAGTGAGCACTAGAACCTGAACGTTTTAGGGCGGTGTTAAACCCCGTTAATTCAGTCCATAATGTTCCGAAAAATCATGCTTTTCGCAAAATATTGTGAACTATTACGCGATATGGTTAAATGCTTCGTTCTAATGATTTGGAAGTTCTTTAGAAAAATCTTTAGAACGATTTTTGCTATCGCAAAAGTCTAGTGTGCTCAACCGGCGGCTCTTTTGCCGCTCCACAGGGCGCTTGCCATCTCTAATTTGGACTCATCCAGGACATGGCTGTAGATGTTCAGCGTAGTCGTAATATCGGCATGGCCGAGCCAAACGGACACGTCCTTGATCGTGAAGCCCATGTTCAGAAGATTCGTCGCGGCGGAGTGGCGAAGATCGTGCAGACGGATGTTCGGAAGCTCGGCGTCCTCAATGATGTCCTTGAACTTACGGGAGAGATAGGCGGGCTTGATTACCGTCCCATCCTCCTTCGCGCATACATATCCGTCATCTTGGTAAGTGTTGCCGTACTTGTTCTTATCCTTTTTCTGCTTTGCCTTTACCGCTTTCAGATACTCGCAGAACTCCTCCGACATCGGCAGCGTCCGGTTGCTGGCGTCGCTCTTGGTATCCTCCACGAAGACGATCTCCGTGCCGGAGGTGACGACCGTCGCCCGAATGGTGATACTCTTCTTCTCGAAGTCCACCGCATCCCATTTCAGGCCCAGCGCTTCGCTGCGGCGCAGCCCGTAGGACACGATCAGCATCAGCGGGACTTCGATCTTCGACCCGGCCGCGGCCTCTTTCAGTTTGGCGATCTGCTCCATCGTATAGAAGGAGCCGGTCTGCTTTTTCTTTTTCCGGGACGGAACCCAGGCGTCCTTTGCCACGTTGGAATTGACGAACTGGTTTTTCCGCGCCCACTCCAGCGCGCTGTAGATGTTGGCATGGTGCTTTTGGATCGTGTTGGCGGACAGCGTTTCCAGCTTCAACCGGTAGTATTGCTCCAGATGATAGGGGCGGAGGTCGCGCGCCTTGATGTTCAGATCCTTGAAATACGGGATGATGTGCGCGTTCATGACCAGCTTATAATTCCGGTAGGTGGATTCCCTCACCCGGCTTTTGCTGTTTTCCAGCCAGAGCTCCAGAATCTCATGGAATTTCAGACTGCTGTCATAGACGACGCCCTGTTCCTCCAGCTCCGCAATGATCTCCTTCATCCGCTGGACAGCTTTGCGCTTGTTTCCTTTTTCCGTCAGGCCGGTGGCGATCCACCGCTGCTTGGGTTTGCCGTTCGGCCCGATCAGATTGAGCACCGCATAATAGTAACCCTTTTTGACTTGTACTGATCCTGTGATATTACCCGACATTCTCTATACCTCCTTCTGTCGGGCGATCACAATTTGTTGCGCCCATATTATAGCATCCCGAAACCAGATCATCAAGGAATTTTCGTGGGATCAGGTACTTCCCCGCCGGGTTTTTGAAGGCGGGGATCGTACCATCCTGGATGTATTTGTATATCGTCTGTCGGCAAAGGTGGAAGACCTCTCCCGCCTGCTGAACCGTCAGCAGGTCCGGTAATTCAATGATATTATTCAATGTCGATACTCCTCTCTCTATGTGCAGATTTGCCGGTATACATCGCCACGATCTCCGGCGGGATCTTGTCCATCTGGCGCTGCAGGTTGTAGAGGTCGGCCTTGAGCTGCGCCTCGTCCAGCTTTCTGGATTTGACCTTGTCATTGGCTGCTTTCAGATCGCCTTTCAGCTCTTCATTTTTGGCCTCCAGATTGCTCTTGTCGGCCTTGAGATCCTTGATGGTCTGCTCATACAGCCGGGCCTTGGTGGCGAAACGGCCGTAATCCGGGATGAATTTGCGGAGGAGCTTGTCCAGCTCCTCCGCGTTTTTCTTGGCGTGGAAGGGATTGGTATCCGCTAAAAGCTCATGGATCCGCTTTGCCTGTTTGTTCAGGTTGGCCGCCTGCTTGAAGACACGGGGCGGGATATGCTCGCGACCGGTCTTGCTGGCGCTCTCACCGCGCTCCAGCTCCGGATACTTGCCGACCATGTGCTCCCAATAGCGGTCCTGCCATGCGGTCAGCGTCTTTCGGTTGCCCAGGATGCGCTTGGCGGAAAGATGTCCGTCCTGCGTGATCGGGGCAAAAGAAACGTGCATATGGGGCGTTTTCTCGTCCATATGCACGACGGCGGAGATCAGGCGATCCTCGCCCAGCTCCTGCTTGAGAAATTCCACGGCGTGCTCAAAGAACCCGCGGATCTCGCTTTTCTTCTTGCCCTTGAAAAACTCCGGGCTGGCGGTGATCA
>CAMKAP010000191.1 GCA_946410505.1 uncultured Clostridia bacterium | reverse complement strand
GGCGGCCCTTGCCGGTGCGGTTGAACATGTCGCCCACATGGCCCATGAAGATGCAAAGACCTTCGTCCAGATCGCCGCTGCCCTCGCCCATGAGCTTACGCACACGGCGGCACTGGCAGGGCGTGATGCTCAGGTGGCCCTCATTGTCTTCAATGTACTTGCTGCAGCGTTCGTTGTCGATCTTCTGCGCATCGGCGGGGATGGCGCTCTCGATGGGGATGACGCGCATGATGCCGGCACCCATGGGGGTGTTCGGCGCATGCTCGATCTGGCTGGTGGTGGCGTGCTGATGGAACGCGTAGGCGATTTCGGGGTGCTTGAGACAGAACTTCTCGTTGATGAGCAAAAATTCAAAAACGCCGGGGGTGTAGGGCGGCAGCAGGTAAATCTCCAGGTTGACCTTGGGGACAACTACCTGCACCACGAGGCCGATATCGGTGATCTCATGCAGGACTTCGCGTGTGCGCTTGACCGACAGCCCCGCCTTGCGGGCGATTACTGGGACGAAAGCGGGCTTCATGCTGGTCATGGCCAGCATCACGCTGATCTGCTCGTCGGTGATCCACTTCTCGAACACGCGGTACTCAGCGCAGTCGGGGGTGATTTTGTAGTGGCCGTCGTTGATCTTCTCACAGAGCTTGATCAAATTCTCTCTGACTTCCAAATGGCTCCCTCCTCAATTTATGTTGGTCCTTATGCTTCAATTCGATTGCGGCGCGGCCGCAAAAATACAGCTTAATTTTATCTTTTTGCCGAAATCTTGTCAATGACAGCCATGGTGTTTTTGTCTAAAAAATTCCATATTCTTTCTTGCTTCCATCAGCAGATTCCACTATAATAATGATCATCGGATGGCGAAATCAATCGAGGATTCGATTGGTTTTGCTGCCAAATGACATATTTGGCAGCGAATGATTCTATGAATCATTTGCCCGACGCTCATTGTATTGAGTATATGGCAAAACAGCCATGCTGTTTTGCTGCGCAGCAAAGCTGCGCGGCGAAGAGTTTTTTCTTTTCGCCACCATATAATCATTAAAATATCTGACGATGGCAACGAAAAAAGAGAGGCGAGGTTCTGTTATGCTGCTTCACAATCCCATCCTGCCCGGCTTTCACGCCGACCCCTGTCTGTGCCGCAAAGGGGAGGACTATTATATCGCGCTCTCCAGTTTCGAGTGGTTTCCGGGTATCCCGGTCTATCACTCCCGGGACATGAAGCACTGGGAGCTTTTTACCCATGTACTCCATGATGATGCCTGTCCGCGTCTCACGGGGCTGCCCTCTGCCAAGGGGATCTGGGCGCCCTGTCTGACTTACTGTGAGCAGGAGGATCTCTTCTATGTGGTCTACGGCGTCATGCACTCCATGAACGCCCGCTATTTTGATATCGACAACTATCTCATTACCGCGAGAGATATCCGCGGCCCCTGGAGCGCGCCGGTATATCTGCACTCCGCGGGCTTTGACGCCTCGCTTCTTCACGATGACGATGGACGCAAATGGCTCGTGGCGCTGGACTGGGAGACCCGCGACGGCTACGACAAGCCTGGGCAGATCTGCATCGCGGAGTACGATCCGGTATCGAAAGCGATCAAGGGAAGACCGCAGCGCATCTGGGGCGGCGCCACCCGACGCGGCTGCCTGGAGGCGCCGCATCTGACAAAGCGGAACGGCTGGTATTATCTCATGTGCGCCGAGGGCGGGACGGGCTATTATCACTGCGTCACCATGGCGCGTGCAAAGGACCCCTTTGGACCCTACGAGGCAGATCCCTGTAACCCCATCCTGACCGCCGTGCCCGAAAACAGGGACGAGCATGTGGACACGGACCACCTCAAGCCGCGCTACTATAATCCGTCGAGTTATTTGCAGAAGTGCGGCCACGGCAGCTATGTGGAGACCGCGAACGGCGAGACCTGGCTGGCCTTTCTCTGCGCAAGACCCTTCGCGCCGGAGCTGCGCTGCACGCTGGGGCGTGAGACCGCCCTTGCGCCCTTGGAATGGACGGAGGATGGCTGGCTTCGGCTCAAGGGAGGCGGGAATCTGGCCCCGGCCGAGGTGGAAGGCAGCGCTCTGCCCGATTGGGAGGCGGCGCAGATCCCGGAGCGGGACGATTTCGACTGCGGGACGCTCAGCCTTGCGTATTACGCCCCGCGCATTTCGCCCTCGCGCTTCTGCGATCTATCAAGCCGTCCTGGTTGGCTTCGTATGCGCGGACAGGAAGCGCCCAGCTCTCTCAACCGGGTGAGCCTGCTTGCCCGCAAGCTCAGCAGCGTCAACGCCGAGATCGTGACGAAAATGGAGTTTTCGCCCGAAGTGTACCAGCACAGCGCCGGCCTTATGCTCTATTATGACAATATGAACTACGCCTATCTCCGCAAATACTGGAGCGACACGCTTTCCGCGCCGGCCCTTTCGGTCCAGCGGGTGAATAACGGTGTGAAGACAGACTGCGAAGACTCCCGCTGCCTGGCGCCGCAGGGCCCCGTGTGGCTGAAGCTGGATATACGCGGTCGGGAAAGCCGCTTCCTCTGGTCTGCCGACGGAGAAAACTGGCAGGCCATCGGCCCCGTATTCGACACTGGCGAGTTTTCTGACGAATACTCGCAATACGGTGAGTTTACCGGCTGCTTCGCCGGCCTCTACTGCGGCGACCGGATGCTGCATCAAAAGAGCGCGGACTTTGATTTCTTGATTTATCGGGATCGAGAACCTGCGCTGCTGTAAAAAACAGGTATCTGCCGCGGCAGATACCTGTTTTCTTATTCGTTGGGGTTGGCGCGGACGACCTTGCCGATGTTCCACAGGTGCGCCGCCTTCCGGGCGGCCTCCGCGCGATCCTCCGGGCGGTGAAACTCAAAGGCCGCCGTCTGGGAGCCGCAGTCCATGCACATCACGTACCAGCACCAGCCGTTTTCCTCCTCCAAAAGACCTGCGCCGCCGCAAAAGGGGCAGTCCTGCAGGATCAGTTCCTCATGAATGTTCAATGTCAAATCCTCCCGAAGTGTGGTTTGGCTAAAAACAATCGTTTTTTCCGATCGCTTTCACTGTGTGAACATTATACCATTCCCCGGGAAAAAGCTCAACCTCGACTTTTCCGGGGGAGGATACAGGTGGATAAACAGGATGGGGGGTAACCGTGCGTACCCGGAAAGACAAGGCTCACGCCGGAGCACAAAGGAAGCGTTATGTACAAGGGCTGTGCCGAATGGCACAGCCCTATCCTTCTTTATCGGTCGAAGGCGGGGTTCACGGCGTAGAGATTCTTCTGATCCATCTTCTCCATCGCGAGCCGCAGGGCCTCGCCGAAGCGCTGATAGTGTACGATTTCGCGCTCCCGCAGGAAGCGCATGACGTTGTTTACATCCGCGTCGTCCGAAAGACGCAGGATGTTGTCATAGGTGACACGGGCCTTCTGCTCGGCGGCCAGGTCCTCGTTCAGATCGGCGATCACGTCGCCCTTGACCTGCATGCTGGCAGCCGACCAGGGGAAGCCGGAGGCGGCGGTGGGATAGACACCGGCGGTGTGATCTACAAAATAAGTGTCGAAGCCCGCACGGCGGATCTCTTCGTCGCTCATCTTGCGTGTCAGCTGGTGGACGACCGCAGCGACCATCTCCAGATGCCCCAGTTCTTCGACGCCGATGTCTGTGAGCAGACCCTTGAGCTCGGGATAGGGCATGGCATAGCGCTGGCTCAGATAGCGCATGGATGCGCCGAGTTCGCCGTCCGGGCCGCCGTATTGACTGATAATGAACTTGGCCAGCGCCGGGTTCGGATTCTTGATCCTCACCGGATACTGCAGTTTCTTTTCATAAACAAACATCGCTCAGCGCCCCCTTTCCGCTCTGTATTCCCAGGGCCAGGGATTGCAGAGCCAGCTGTAGCGGTCGCCGCCCAGCATATCCTGCTGGGTAACAGGGCCGCAGCTCCGGGCATAGCGCTCTCTGGCCTCCTGACGCAGGGCCAGGAAGGTCTGGTACATGGCGAAGGCCTCGCGGTCGTCGCTGTGGGTGTCCAGATACAGTTCCAGCTCGTCGGCCACAAAGTCAATGGCCATCATTTCGTTCATGGGCGTATCCGGCGCCTGCTCGTTGACAACATTCATAAACGGCAGGTCCAGGCCCGGGAACAGTGTTCCGC
>CAMKAP010000190.1 GCA_946410505.1 uncultured Clostridia bacterium | reverse complement strand
GGCAGCGAAATCAATCGAATCTTCGATTGATTTCGCCATCCGATGATCATTATAACCTTTCATCACATAAAGGTTTTTAATCAGATAACAGTATTAGGGCTCCCGCATCCCGGACGCGTGTCTGGCATAAAACCTTTCAAGATCGCGGTTCATGCTTTTCGCTTCCGCCGATGCCCGCAGCCAGTTGAAAAGATTCACCAGCACAAAGATCCCCAGCACACTGCCCGCGATGCTGAGCACGACCGCCGCGCTTCCCGTGTCGATGGCGGGGCTTGTGAAGGCGATACGCAGGATCACCGCCTCCAGAAGGATCAGCATCAGCGCTTTGCGCAATAGCAGCGCCCGGGGGGAAAGCTCCCGCCGCGACCAAGTCACAAGCGTGGGCAGCAGGCAGAGCGCCGCGTATTTGATCGGCGTCAGCAGCGCGTCATAGCCGAGGCTTGCGTCGGCGTCGAAGGCGGAGCCTGTCAGGGAGACCGCGACGGCGATGAGCGTGGAGAGCATGAAGAACAGAATCAGCTTATTGACAAGAAAGCGCTTGAGTTCCATCGGCTTATTCTCCCTTCAGCGCGGCTTTGAGCGCCTTGACATAGTTCCTTGAGATGATGATCTTCTCCCCTGAGCGCAGCAGCGCCGTAAAGCGCCCGTTGAAGGCCGGCTGAATCGACCGGATCTTCATGAGATTGACCAGCATGGGCTTGGAGATGCGGAGAAAGTGCCGGGGTTTCAGCAGCTCTTCCAGCTCATAGAGCCTGTAAGAGCTCTCATAGACCCCCTCGCCCGTGTAGAGGAAGGTCTTTCCGTCCACGGATTCGATGTAGCAGATGTCCGCCACGGGGATCTCGTAGCGCTTCTCGTCCGCAGTGGCGGAAAGGCTCCCCTGGCGGGACTTGACAAAATCGGCGATCTCACGCACCTGATCCGTCACCGCGCGGCAGCGGATCAGCACAAGCTCCTTGTCTTCCTTTCCGATCTGTTCGATGCATACTTCCATCTTCCTTCGCGGGCGCCGGATGCGATCAATAGACGGCCTGCGCCGTAAAGACGCCATCACCTTTCACATAGCAGTCGAAGAACCGGAGCACCAGGGAATTGACGACGGTCATGACCTCTTCCGTGCTGCGCTCACCGCTTCCCAGCAGGTTCCCCAGGAAGGGGGAGAGCAGAGGCAGATCGGTGAAGTCCATGTGCTCGGCGTCGCGGATCCCGACGCAGAAGCCGTCGGCAGCGCGGCTCACTACTTCCACATTCGGATAGGGGAAGCCCTGGGCCCGGTATTCTTCGTTATTATTATACGATTCCCAGTTGTTCAGATCAAGCACCGGAACGGGATAGACATCGTCCCGCACGAGCAGCTCGCCGTTTTCCACGCCCACATACTCCCCGAGCATGGTCCCGTCCAGGTCGACGACGGCGGCAATGTCGCCGCGGTCCCGGCCAAGCTGCGTTGCGGTGGCGCCGCCCATGGAGTGGCCCATGAGGCCGATTCGGGAGCTGTCGGTCATGCGCAGCACCGTCTGAATGGCGGCGCGGTCCCCGTCAGAGACAAACCAGCTTTCCTCCGTGTCCCCGGCCAGGGCGCCGGCTTTGATTTCCTCTACGGCGAAGTTCATGTCCGCCGTGCGCAGAGCCATCCACTCGGTATAGAGTGCGAATTGCTTCTGCCGGTCGGTAATGCTGTTCAGGTTCATGGCCGTGTCGATGAAGCTCGGGTCCACGATCACCGTTTTTCCCTGCGTGTCCAGGGTGAAGAAGGCCTGGTGCGGATGGTCCAGCGCGGCGACCACATAGCCGTTGCTGGCAAGCTCCATATAGGTGGAGGTATTGCTCTGGTAATAGCCGAAGGCGCCGTGGGAGAACACGATCAGCGGGTACTTCTCCGTACCGTCCGCGGGGTAGTAGAAGTGGACCGGCACCTCGCGGAAGCTGCCGTCCTGCTCAAAGGGGTCCGTCCGGGAGCTGTCAACCAGGATGGCGGCAGTCTCTCCCACCGGGTGTGCGCCGGAGACAGGCAGCCCATCATAGTCGGTAAAGAGGAAGGCCGGGATCAGAAGCAGACCGAACAGCAGCACGCACAGCACGCAGGAGACGACAGCGCCGGCGGGCTTCTTCAAACCCAGGTCCTTGCGCCGCAGCAGCAGCGAAAGCACGTCGATCAAAAGCATCACGGCCAGAACAGCCAGAATCGGCGCGAAGCGCCACTTCTGGCCGGCAGAGGTGAGCACATGAAGGAGGATATTCAAAAGCTCAGCGCCCCGGATCAGCAGCCGGTCCCGGCGCCAGCTTTTCCTGTCGGGTTTTTTGCGGCAGGTGTTTACTGCCAGCGCGATTTCCAGAATCGCCAGAATGATCCATGCGGAAGCAGCCATATTGTTCACAGTCCTTTCAGTTTTGCGTTATGGCGTCATTTTACAGCTTCTGCCCGGTGATTCAAGCCTCTCGCGGACAAGATGCATTTTTGCGCGGCAAGATGCATCGAAATAACAGCGGCGGGGAGTCTCCCCGCCGCTGCTTTTCGTCGTATTTGCTTCGCCGCCCGGGCTCCATGGGATGTTTCCTGTGCTTACAGCGCCAGCATCCACTCATAGCCGCAGGCCTTGCAGCGATAAGTCGGCGGTGTGCCGATGTCCACGGGCCCAATCAGCGTAAGATCACTGCTTCCGCACTTGGGGCAGTGGGGTTCGTCGGCGTTCAGGCCGCCGGCGGCTTTCTGCAATTCTTTCTGATTCAGTTCATCCATGCTGTTTTCCTCCCGTCCGATTGATCATGCATTTGGCAGACCCGCCCGGCAGGCGGGGAATCGGTTTATATCAGATATTATACCGGAATTCTTCCTTTTTTTAAGGCAGCATCACAATCACAGCAGCCCGAAAAGCCGGGAGGATCAGCCGGGGAAAGACGCTTGCGAAGACAGCGCGGGGACTGTATAATGGGGAAAAAAGCAGGAGGCGGTTTATGAAAGAGACAGCACGCGAGCAGAATCTGGATCTGCTGCGCATTTTCGCTCTGATTGCGGTCATGCTCATGCACAGCACCGCGGACAACGCGCTGCCCCCGCAGTCCGAGGCGGGGAGAAAACTGCTCCTGGCCGTCTGGGCAGGTGCCACCTGGTGCGTGCCCTGCTTTGTGATGATCTCCGGTCGTTTCTTCCTCGATCCGAAGCGGCATGTCGATAGTAAGCGCGTCTGGGGCAGGTCCATCCCCAGGATCGCCGCCGCTTTCATCCTCTGGTCCGTTGTCTATGCGCTGTTCTACCGCTTCATCCTCCGGCAGCCGATGAGTACGGCGGAAATGCTCTCCCGGATCCTGACAGGGGCGTATCATATGTGGTATCTCTTCCTGATCGCGGGGCTCTACATGGTCACCCCGCTGCTGCGCCCTATCGCCGGGGATAAGAGACTCAGTACCTATTTTCTGCTGCTCTTTTTTGCCATGAGCTTTCTCACCGAGTACGGCCCCTTCCTGCCCCACGTGGGCTGGGCGCTGGGCCAGATGCTGGAGTCTGCCCACATCTGTCTCGTGCTGGGCTACAGCGGCTATTTCCTGCTCGGCTGGGTGCTCTGTGACATGGAGCTCTCCTGGCGCGCGGAGAAGCTTCTGTATGCGGCGGGGCTTCTCTGCTTCGGCTTTACCTGTCTCGCCCCTGGCCTGCTGCCCATCCCCGAGGGGGAGAGTCCGCTTTTCTATCAGATGTATATGAAGCCAAACGTCATTGTCGAAGCCGCCGCGCTCTACACCTTCTTTGTCCGCCGTGTCCCCAGAAGCCTGCGCTCTCCCGCCGCCCGACGCGCCGTGACGCTCCTCGCAGAGCTCAACTTCTGCATGTACCTCTGCCATGTGCTGTTTCTGGAGCTGCTGGCAAGGGGCTACCACGAAATGAGTGTGTTTTTGTGGCTGCCCCTTCAGGTGCTCGTCACCTTTGCGCTCAGCGCCCTGCTCAGTTGGCTGCTCCGGCGCGTCCCCGCTCTGCGGAAAGTATGTTAACGCCTGCAAGTCGGTTTTACGCAAAAAAGCAGCCCGAAAAGCCTTGATTTCATCGGCTTTTCGGGCTGTTTTAATATACTTGTTTTATTCCCACTCGCCAGGACTTAACTGATTCCGTTTAGGAAATATTGTTTGTCCTGTTCATGGTTCCTTTGATTATTTGATATATCCATATTATCCAGCCTATCACCCCTTCTGTTATCATT
>CAMKAP010000189.1 GCA_946410505.1 uncultured Clostridia bacterium | reverse complement strand
GGTCTTGTTCCGCCCGCAGGATCGCCCGGTCGCCCCACTGCCAGTCAAGGCCGGGCTCCAGTTCCTTCACCCCGGAGCGGAGATAGACGTAATCCAGGTCGGAGAGCAGTTCCTCCACCCGGGGCAGGGCCCAGTCCCGCCAGACGGTGACGGTGAGCCAGCGTCCGTCCTCCCGCCGCTGCTCTGTTACTTCGCAGCGCAGGATGAGGTTTTCCTTGAGCTTTCCCTCTTCGTTCAGGTACCCCTGCTCTAGGCTGCACTCCCGGATGCGGTCCATCACCACCTGCTTCTGCGCCAGCTTTTCCGCGATTCTGTCCCCTGAAAAAAGAGCGGGCGACGGCACAGATTCGGTTGTGAGCGAGGGGGAAGGCTCCGCCTCAGGTGTGGGGGACAGCGTGGGCTCCGCTGGGGCAGCCGGCCCCGGCTTTGCGGTGCAGGCAGCGAAGATCAGGCAGAGCACCGCCATAATAACGATTTGCAGAATTCGTTTCAAATGAATGGTGCCTCCATTTTTGCATTTTCAAGAGCAGTGATTGTTGACACCTTGATACCTTGGCACATTTTCTGCTCTGCTGTGATTTCATATTTCATGGTCATCATGTTCATCACCCAAAATCATTATATCACAGCTTGCACAATTCTTAAAGTGTTTTATTGCAGTTTGGTATGAGACATATCATTTTTTATTCGTAGTTCCCGGATCCTTTTTCCCAATTTGTTCAAGCGATCACCTCCCATGATTTCATTTTACTAATAGTATACTTTAACGATTATGATGCAGTCAACTATACGATGATACCAATAAATTAACCAATGGTTGAGTCACAAAACTCAATACATAGGAAAACACACGAAAATGGAGAACTTTTGCTCCACTATCGCACGCAGCTGAATACAGGACTATTCTCCCGCACGTTTTTTTCACAAAGAAACTCTGAGGATTCTGGGGCAGAGTCCCCACCCGCCAGCACAGTTTCGGCTAGGGGCCCTGGCCCCCTTCCAGATGTTCTCCGCAGGGAGCATCTGCTTCCTAACCGGGGTGCTTTCCGAAAAGGACTTCTGCGGCGCAGCCAGATTTCCCTCTGTATCTTCGGGGCCATCGCCATGGTGGTGATCAACGGCGGTATCATGAACCTCGCCGCAGCCCTGATCTACGCCAATTTCCTCAACTGGCAGCTCTTTTTCAGTTACTACGACTCCTGCATCTCTGTGGACCTGGTCCACGCTGCGGCGACGGTGCTGTTCCTCTTGCTGGCTGCGGAGCCCATGCCGGAAAAGCTGGACCGAATCAAGGTGAAATACGGACAAATGAACTAGCCCTTATCGCTCCAAATCATCCCGCGCCGGTTTTCTCTCTGCTCGGCGCTCCGACCGTTTCTTATGGCGCTGTAGCTCCTCAAAGTCGGCTGCAAGGCTGATTTCACCCAGCATACGGTCCGTATCGTCGGCGGCGTTGCTGAAGTCCCAGATTCCCGGCTTTCCACCGTTCAACGCCGCTTTTATCCGGCGCTTTGCGCTATCCTCATGCGCAGGCCGGACGGCTAAACGCTCTGCCGTCAGCTCGTCGGTATTAAGCCGTGCGGCTCGTTTCATCAGTCCGTCAAATTCCTCTTTGGCCCGGTCAGCGGCGGCGGTCAGCTTCTTCTCCTGCGCGTCATAGCTGCTCACTGCTTTTTCCGTGGCGGAGATGTCTGCCCTGACCGTCGTAAGCTCACCCGGCGTATTCTTGCCAAAACCGTGCACAATGGTCATTGCCTCATTTTCAAGCTCGGACAGATCCTCGGAAACGGTCTGGAGCCGCGCTTTCATTTCCCTACGTTTCAGGACGTTCAGCACAGGAAGGGCCGACAGCTCCTTTTGCAGTCTGCTCCGCTCACTGCGCTTTTCCCGGATTTGCGCGCTGAGTTCCGTATAATTGCGATACAGGGGCTTCGCCTTTGACAGGTAATCCCCGGCCTTTTTCCGGCGCTTGCGGATGTGCAGCAGACCGAACCGGATCACGAGCAGATTCTCCCGCACCGTCTCCATCGCGTCGGAAATACTGGCGACGGTCTCTGCGACAGCTTCAGTCAGCTTCTTGACGGTGGATTTTAAACTGCGCAGCAGGGCGTTGTCCGCCTTGATCTGCCGGTTCAGCTCGCAACGGTCGGCAATCATGCCGGCGCGCTCCTGCGCCCTTGACGCGACGCCCTCGTGAATGGTCGGTTGTTCGTCGATCTCGCGCTCTGCAAAGCTGCGATGGTCGATCCGCTCCTTCCGCCCGGCTTTTTCCAGATAGCGGTTGTTGATCTCCGCCCATGCCTCCCGCCATTTTACGAGCTGATCCTCACTGTTCCAGCGGGCCGTGGTCGGATTCTGCCTGCCGTATTTGGTGCTCTTCGGATGCTTGGATATGCGCTCCATCCCCTTGGCTTTTGATGGCGGCAGGTAGATTTTATTCCCGCCGCTCTTATACTGGTATTGCTTCTCCCAGCCCTCCTTTTCCGCTGCCCGGAACTCTGCGGCGGTGAAGCCGCGCTCCTCGCCGTCCCGGACGCAGAGGTACTCCTTCTCCGTTTTCTTCTGCCAGGTGCCGTCCTCGTTCAGCGGTCGCATGGTCAGGAGGATATGAGCATGAGGATTTCCGCCTCCCGTGTCGTGGATCGCAGCGTCGGCACACATGCCGTCCGCCGTGAATTGCTCCCGGATATAATCACTTACAAGGTCGATCTGCTTCTGCCTGTTCAACTCCACCGGCAGCGCTACGATGAACTCCCGCGCAAGCTGACTGTC
The DNA here is from genome assembly GCA_946410505.1 of uncultured Clostridia bacterium. Next base: position 1,478 of record CAMKAP010000189.1, on the reverse strand, counting down.
CTTTGCTTTTTCGGTCGCCTCCACAGCATTCCAAAGCGTTTCCCGGTCCAGCCACTCCACCGGAGCTGCGGGCGGCAGAAAAATGTGCTCCCAGACAAGACCGCCCTTGCGGGTATAGTCGTGCTGGATGCCGTCGTAATCATTGTAGATTCTGGAGCAGCTCATATACGCGGCAGCGCCGCAGACCGTGCGTCCGACGCTCCGCGTGATGACCTTTGCCTCTAAATGGTAGATCGCCATTACGTTCTCCTTTCCCGGCCCGCAGGCCGATGTTTTTGCTTCTTTTCCGAAAAAGAAGATGTGCCGCAGCAGCGGCGCATAACGGGCAAAAGCTGCCGGCGACAGGTTTTGCCCGGCAAGGGACAGGGAAGCGTAAAACCGCGAGCTTGTCCCTTGCGCCGTCGGTGCCTTGAGGCATCGGCGGGTGCTCCCCGCAGAGAGCACGATCCCCCTCGGAGAGCGCACGACCCGACGTAGGAGGGGTATCACCGCCTGCCCTGCGGGCAGGTGGTGAATAAGTGCGCTCTTCCAGAGAAAAAAGGAAGCGGAGCGTCCCGGTTTCCCGAAACGCCCCGCATAAATCAGACGTGAATTTGAGACAGCTTGTACAGATATTCACGCAGGTCCTCCATTGTCATCCCATTCGTATAGGGCATCGTTGCCTCTAGGATCGCGCCCTTCTGAATGAGCCGGTGATTGCGTTCCTTCCGCTCCCTTGCCCGGTCTCTGGCCTGCGCTTCCTCCAGACGATGCTGTGCCTGAAGCAGTCTCTCTTCGTTTTCGTTCATGATCGTTTTTCCTCCTTGGTATCAGATGTGATGGGATATGATAGCAAAAAAGCCGGAGCTGATAGCATAATCTCTCGGATTTGCTATCTGCTCCGACCGCTTCCCTCGTCGTTTTGAAAATGTGATAGTAAAAAGACACAGTCCGGTATTGCTCAGATATCAGAACGGACTGAATGTGGTATTACAGCGCATTCATAAAGTCCATTGCAGTGTCATACGCCTCTTCGGACATACTCTCCTGATGAACAGGCTGCACATTTTGCAGCAGCGCTGCCAGCGCTGCGGTTCCGTTTCCCTGCAGGCTCTGCGTGATGGTGTCCCGGACCTCCTGAAGAAACGCCTCCTGCCGCTCCCGTGTCTCCAGAAACGGGTCGGCGGCAAGCCGCTCCTGTCGGGAAAAGTAATCGTTCACAGCGGCGACGACGGCGCTGCTGTAGGAGCGATATTTCCTCCGATCCAGGCTGTGCAGATAGTCAAAGGCCCTGCGGTCCTCCTCGTTGTCCAGATTCAGCCGCAGGGTCGTCGTGAAGATATTGCTCATGCTGCGCCTCCGATTTTCCGAAGCGCGGCCTCCGCCAGACGCTCATACCCTTTCGCCGTGGCGCAGATGTCGCTGTTGATGGTCACGCGGTTGGGATCATATTTTGCGAAGTTGCGGATCAGGCAGCTTCCGCCGCCCATGACGTAAAG
>CAMKAP010000188.1 GCA_946410505.1 uncultured Clostridia bacterium | reverse complement strand
CTCCTACGATCGTATTGATCTGTGGTAACCAGCAAAAGCCGATTCTCACCGGATACAATCATATCACAAGCTCTTTCCGTGCGCAAGATCGACTCTTGCATTTCCCGGGAAAGAAACGTAAAATGAGGCGGGAGGTGGTCACATGGCTTTGGAGATCCTCTATCGGGATGCACACATCCTCGTCTGCATAAAACCTGCGGGCGTACTGTCCGAGGAGGGCGGAATGCCGGGGCTTCTCCGCGCGCAGACCGGTGTGAAGGATATTCTCTGCGTGCACCGTCTGGACCGGGCCGTGGGCGGCCTGATGGTCTACGCCGGGAGCAAGGAGGCCGCCGCATCCCTCTCCCGCCAGTTTGCCGAGGGTGCGGCCGCCAAGCAATACCTCGCCGTATGTCGGGGCGACGCCCCGGACGCCGGAGAAATGCGGGATCTGCTGTTTCATGACGCTTCCCGGAACAAAAGCTATGTGGTCAAGCGGATGCGTAAGGGTGTGCGCGAGGCGGCGCTTCGTTTTGAAACGCTCCAGCGCCGAAACGGCATGAGCCTCGTGCGTATCGAACTGCTGACGGGGCGCTCCCATCAGATCCGCGTGCAGTTCGCCTCGCGACAGCTTCCGCTCGCGGGAGACCGGCGCTATGGCGGCGGCGCGGCAGACGGACCCGCGCTCTGGTCCCATGAGCTCTGTTTCCGCCATCCGAAGAGCGGTGAAGCGCTCTCCTTTCGGGCCCCTCCGCCGGCGGAGCTGCCCTGGACCGTTTTTTCTTTACAGCTCTGATTATATGGCAAACGGACAGCCTTATCGGCTGTCCGTTTGCTCATCCGTATCGTTTTTGGAAAAGACCCATTTTTTCTGGATCGTGTAGCTTGCCAGGAAAAGCACGGCATCCACGCAGATCTTGATCGCCGTGGAGAGCGTGGGCGCCGTGACGCCGAACACCCGGTCCAGCAGCGTCACCAGCCCCGCGGAACAGAGCATGATGGGAAGCGCCAGGCAGTAGTAGCGAAGCAGGGCCTTCCCGTAGCCGCCTCGGTGCTCAAACACCAGCCGGTTGTTGGCGTTGAAATTGAAGAAGGAGGATACTGCTCTCGCCGCAGCCGTGCAAACCAGATCAGCGAAGGGGCCCAGCTTTTCCGCCAGCAGGGTCTTGAGCAGCAGGAAGAAGCCGTTGTCGATAACCCAGGAGGCAACCGAACTGAGAGAGTATTTGATGATCTGTGAAAACTTGCCCATTCCCTTACCTGAACTTATTTTTCATCATGATTTTAAAGATGCGCCAGGAGTCCTTGACTGCGTTATAGTGAGAGCTGTAGTCCTCCGGGTCATAGACCGTGGCGATGGGCTGCTCAAGAAAGGCTATGTGCTGTTTTTTCATCTGCAGCAGCATATTGGTCTCATACTCGAAGCGCTCCCCCTCCATCGCGCAGAAGCGCCCCAGATACTGCCGGGGGATAGCGCGAAGACCGGTCTGCGTGTCGGAGATCGTGATACCGTAGAAAAGCTTGAAAAGCCGGTTCGTGGTTTTGTTGCCGGCCACGCTGCGGGGCGGGACGCCCGGCGCGTCAAAATCCCGGCAGCCGAGCACGACTTTGTCCCGGTTTTCCAGCATGCGCTCGGCACAGGCTACGATGTCGGGCAGAAGGTGCTGCCCGTCGCCATCGATGGTAATGACGCCGGCAATCTCCGGAAGCTGCTTTGCCACATGGCTGAAGGCCGTTTTCAGTGCCCGGCCCTTTCCCCTGTTCACACCATGGTGCAGCACCGTGCACTGGGGATGGCGCGCCGCCTTCTCAAACCACTGCTGGTGCTCGGCATCGCTGCCGTCGTCCACGATCACAATGTGCCGGAAGCCGTCTTCCACCAGTCCGTCCACCACGCGGGAGAATTTCACATCGGGGTTCAGTGACGGCAGGATCACCGCCACGTTATCCCGACAGGATAGTGTTTCCGCCATAGTATGTCCTCACTCAATAGTTCTCGACAGTTACCGCGCGGATCTCCTGGCCGAAGTCCTGTGCAATAATGGTCAGACCGCCGAACTCATGGAGTGTGCCATTGTCGCCCTTGTTGGGGTAAACGACCGTGGTCTCCGTAGTCACGTCCAGAATGTAGAGACCGCTTCCGACGGAGATCGCACTGTTGAGCACGGCGCCGTTGAACTCATAGGATACCGTGTGTGCCCAGCCGTAGCCGTCCATAGCCATCCAGAGGCGCTGCTCCAGCTCGCTGCCTTCAACAAGATAGGGCTTCAGTCTGGAAAGGGCCAGGTTGGGATCTCCCGTCCCGGCGCTGAAATGCTTGTACTCGTCGGCGAAGGCGATCGCAAAGGCCTCCAGCCTGGCCCAGGTCTCCGCATCCGGCTTTTTGATATACTGCATATCGTTTTTCGACTCGTCGCGGACAAAAATGTTGCCATCTTCGTCGTAGACGACCGCTTCCTGCACGCCGAAGAGATTGTGCACCTCGTAGGTCACCTTGGTGGGAAGGTCGGGATACTGGCTGTAGTAGGGCTCCAGAGCATCGTAATGGATGCCGCGCTCCACGATATACTGCTCGCCGACCTCATGGCCGTTGATGCGCACCTTGTAGGAGGCAGGAACCGTAACCTTCAGGGAGGTATACAGACCGTCCACATAGAATTCGTTGCTCTGAATGATCCACGGCAGCTGCAGATCGGGCATCTGACCGCGCTTGCTCTCGTCCCGGACTACGGTCGCCTTGCCGATCAGATTCTTCCCGCAGATCAGATCGAATTCCACACTGCCGGATTCATCCGTGCTGCCTTCTCTGCGGTGGTAGCTCCACTCGCCCTCCAGCATGTTCCGCACGATTTCCACACATTCCTCGTCGGTCTGGAACTCATGGGGCATCGCAGCGACCGTCTGAGCCATGCCCTCGTTCCAGACTGTCTCGTGAAGCTGTGCCACATAGGCATCCATTACGCTCTCCGGGCCGACGGTATCCACCGTCTTCGCGTACTCCCACAGCCGGTTGAGACCGAACAGGATCACGCCGGCAAGTACAAGAACATATACGATCAGAAACGTGGCATAGACGCCTGCGCCATGGGTATTTTTCTTAGCTCTTTTCGCCATCTCGCTACCCCCCTCAGGAATTCTCCGCCGCATGGTCGGCGGTCTGCGCGCCAGCCTGCGGGAGAATCAGAAACGCATCCGGCAGGGCTCTGGCAACGCCGTTGGCGGAAGAGCAACTGTTGAGATACTTGCCGTAGCAGTACATGCTGGAGGAGGAGCCGCCGTCCAGATTGCAGGCGTTGATCGCGCCGTGATCGGCCATGATGCGGGCCAGGTCCGTATAGGTCGCGCCGATGCTGTGCACCTGGCGGCCGTCAATGACCAGCAGCAGGATCGCACCGTCGGCCCGCTGGCCGATGGCAGTGCGGGGATTGACGCCGCTGGGGATCTTGGCCGAGTCGGTCACATTGCCGTTGATGATGAGCACGGGGCCGAAGCTGACGCCGTCGGTGATGTTCGCCGCCAGCGCGTCCTCGAGCGTGTAATAGCCCACGTGAAGCTTTCCGTCCTTATCCAGGCCGACGAAGGCGTCCGCGCCGTAGCCGGAATTGACCACGTCGCCGCCCAGAATGGTCAGCCCGTCCGGCTGATCGCCGGAGCCGGCGCCGTTATGGTCCACATAGGCGCCGCCGTTGATACCGCCGATCGCGCCGTACTTTTCACACATCTGCTCCAGCGTCAGGCCGGAGCCGCTGCCGCGGTTGGCGGCGCCGACAATCACGCGGTGAGGATCCTTGACAACGATCATGTATCCGACATAGCCGCTGCCGCGAATGTCTTCGATAACGAGACCGTCGCCGTCATCGTCGATCAGCCCGTAAGCGTCGGGCAAGGGCCCCTGGTTCTCGTCGGTTTCGGGCTCATCGGGATTGAGCGTAATCAGGGAGGCGTCAAAGTTCTCCTCCACATGCTGATTGCGGGTCGCACGGATCTCTGCAACTTCCTCTTCTGTCAGGAAGATGTTCGGGATCCAGGTAAAACGCCTGGTCTCAAACATCGTCATGGCAAAGGTGTTGCGCAGGGTCTCGGAAGGCCCTTTCAGCAGCACATATTCCAGACCGAGTCCACCAAGGCCGCCCATGATGACCGTCGCCATCAAAAAGCCGAAAATCCGGTTGATGACACGCCTGGTCGCCTTGCGTTTGGCCTGTTTTCTGCGGCGGGAGCGCTCTGCTTCCATCTGCTCAGGGCTCAGTTCCTGCTGTTCCTCTACTTGTT
>CAMKAP010000187.1 GCA_946410505.1 uncultured Clostridia bacterium | reverse complement strand
CGCCGCTCTCGCCGGTGAAGGAGGGGTCAAAGGCCAGGGTCAGGAAGCCGCGCTCGGCCATGGTCTGGGCATACAGGCCGGAGCACTGCTCCTTGACCGCCCCGAAGGGCCCGCAGACGGCAATGGCCGGGATCTTTCCCTCGGCTGCCTTCGGCACGTACAGATCCGCCGCCAGCGTGATGCCGTAGCGGTTCACGAAGCTCACTTTCGAGCTTTCCACCTTGTCGCTCTTGGGAAAGGTCTTGTCCCATTCCCGGGTCAGTTTCAGTTCTTCCTTCCGGATCATGTTCTGTACCGTCCTTTCATGTTTTCACGGAGAGTTCTTTTCGCGTCTGCCGGATCAGATAATCCATGCAGTCTACGCGCTTCTGGCTCTCATGCAGCTGCTCCATCAGATCGCAGCGGCAGAGGCGAAGGTGCAGGAGCAGCGCTTCCGTCTGCCCGGCAGCCAGCAGTTTTTCGGCCTTCTCGATGGCCTCCCGCCCGCAGCCGGCCGCTGAGAGTGCGAGTTTCAGCTTTTCCAGCTGTTCATTCATGGGCCGTCCGCTCCTTTTCTTTCTGTGTCTTCATTTTACCTTCTTGTGTTTCTCTGCGCAAATGGTTATAATGAATATCGTGATATTCATTATTCGAATATCATAATTTGTCAGGAAGGAGAGCAAACTGTGGAGATACGCACGCTGCGATACTTTCTCGCCGTTGCGCGGGAGGAGAACATGACGCGGGCCGCCGAGCAGCTCCACGTCACACAGCCGACGCTGTCCAAAGCTCTGCGGGCGCTGGAGGAGGAGCTGGGCAAAAAGCTCTTTACCCGCCACAGCTTCAGTATCGCCCTCACGGAGGAAGGGACCCTTCTCCGGGACCGGGCGGAGGATCTGATCACCATGGCGGACAAGATCGAGAAGGAGTTTCTTTCGCTGGATGACATCACCGGCGGGGAGCTGTATTTCGGCCTGGCGGAATCCTTCCAGATCAGGCATCTGGCGAGAGAGCTCCGGGTCCTGAAGGAGCAGTACCCCGGCCTGCGATACCACATCACCAGCGGCGACACCGAGCAGGTGACGGAAAAGCTGGACAAGGGCCTGCTGGACTTTGCCGTCATCTGCGATGCGCCGAATGAGAAAAAATACGAATCCCTGGTCTTTCCCGAGGGAGATACCTGGGGTCTCATTCTCCCGGTCGACGCACCGCTGGCGCAAAAAGACGCGATCCGGGTCGAAGATCTGACAGGCATCCCCCTGTTCACCTCCGGGCAGGGTTGGCGGGGCGATATCCGGGAGTGGGCCGGGGAGCACTTCTCAGAGCTGCATCTGGAGGGCTCCTTCCGTCTGGCCTACAACGCCTCCATGTTTGTGCGGGAGGGTCTCGGCTATCAGCTGAGCTTCCGTCATCTGGTGGACGTTTCGGCGGAAAGCGGCCTCTGCTTCCGCCCCCTGTCCCCGAAGCTGGAGACAAGGCTCTATCTGATCTGGAACCGCTATCAGGCCTTTACCCCCATTGCGGAGCGTTTTCTGCAGCAGGTCCGGCGTGACTTCTTGGGAAAATAAGATTCTGTAGAACAAAAAGCGGGTACGACAGGGTTTTCACTCTGTCACACTCGCTTTTTGTGTTTCTTCCCCGAACTTTACTTCTCAAAAATCACGCCGCCGGCCTGGGTGGGGTGATCCATGTAGACGATGTCTCCGGCGCCGCTCCGGTAGCGCAGGATCTTCCAGACGATCAGAATATCGCCCGCCGCCGCATCCGCCATGATGATCCCCATCAGCAGTACGGAAAACGAGCCCATCAGGATTCCCGCGAGCATCGGCAGGATGCCCAGAACGATCAGCGGCATCAGAGCACCGAAGATATACTGTCCCTTGCTCAGCGGAACGCAGCAGGTGCAGTAGGGTGTCAGATACTGCTTCATGAAGCCGAACTCGATGTCCTTCCAGTGGTGATCCGCGAACAGCGCCCAGCTCAGGCCGTGGATCAGCTCATGGACGACGATCAGCGCAAACAGCACAACGGCAAAAAGGAGCATCCACACAGGTCCACCGGAAAAGCCGCTCATCTCCCGGTTATTCAGCAGGAACAGCCCGATCCCGACAATCAGCAGCGGGATCAGCAGCACCACGGCGAAAACATTGGCCTTCACGATACTGACCGTCAGTTCCGCCCGCTGGTAGCCTTGTGCGAGCATGGATTCGGACAGCGCTTCAAAGGCGCGGAGCCGACGCTCCTCCGCCGGGGAAAGCGCGCGGCTTTTCTCCTTTTCGTCCTGATTGCCCTGTACTGTCTTCTTGTTCTCTTTCATCACGATCTTCTCCGTTTTTCTTCTCTTCCGGCGGCTGCCGGGCATAGAGCCCCTCCCCCGCCGTCCGGCCTAAAGTGCGTCATACGGCTGCCGCCCGCCTCGCTCAGAACAGGTCCAGCGCGCTGTCCAGATAGATTTCCTCCCGTACCCTGAGCTGGTATTCCGGCTTTGTCATGTAATAGAGCAGAAACTCCAGGATCATGGCGTTGCCCAAGCTTCGCCCCTCGATTTTAAAATGAGAAAAGCCCTTTGGCAAATAGCTTTTTTGAATGTCCCCGATCCCAATGAAGCCGGGATTGCGCATCGCGTCGGAAAAGCGGTAGCCCCTGTGGGCATCCGGGGAGACACAGCGATGGTCCTCGCAGAGCTCCCCCAGATTCTTTCGGCTGACGTTCTCATAGCAGCGCTTTCTGTCCGGGCAGTCAAACCAGCAGCACTCGTTGCAGAGGAACTCCAGCTTCCGCTTTTGCGCAGCGGGCAGGGTGTTCAGCCGGTCAAAGGCTTTGTTCAGCCGGAAGTCCGGCACCACGAAGCGAAATTCCTCCCGCCCCAGCTCCGCCTCAAGCTGCGAAAACGCCGTCAGCACCTTTGTCGTGGAGGAGACGAAGTAAAAACCGGGGTACCGATCCCGCAGATAGGCAAGCAGCAGATCCGAAGTGAGGATCACACCATTGGGCACGCTGCCGCTCTTTTCAAACAGCGCACACAGGGCGTTGCACCTCTTATCCGAAAGATGCTCCTCCCTGAGCAGGGAGTTGCTGAAGGTAAGGCGGGCGGAGAGTCCGAACTCCCGCATCAGAGCCGCGGCTTCCTCCGGCCTGTTCTCTCCGAAGCCGACGCGTCCTCCGCCCCAGAGGCAGTCGGCAGGCGCGCCGTAGACGGAGCCGATCTCGCAAAAGTCGTAGAAATAATCCCGGTGCTCCCGGTACAGCGGCAGGAACACCCGGTAGAGCTCATAAAATTCAAACAAGCCCGGCAAATGATAGTATGCTTTCATTGCTGCGCGTCCTTTTCCCTGTCTCCTCACACCGCCTGCCAGCCGCGGACGGAGCAACAGGAATCCGCACCGTTGCGGAAGGAAAACACTCTGCCGCAGCGGAGCTTGCAGAATAGCGCGCCGCCCTTTTGCAGGATCGCCTCCGGCGCCGCAAACAGCGGAAGCGCTTCGGAGTGGGCCCGGTCATCATAGAGCCCATGCTTTCAAAGTATTGTGTCTTGTACGATTATACCTCACAATGCTCCGGGGCGTAAAGAGCATAATGACAGAAACATCGCTCTGGCTTTGATTTTCTTTGCCTCTTCCGTTGTCTTGATCAATGTTTGGTCCGGTGCGTCCAAAAAATACAGGTTCCGTCTTTCATGACGGAGCCAGCATTTTATGTCCCGCTCATGCGCTTGCTTTTGTCTCTGTTATGGCAGGATCCAAACCGTCTCCGCTGAGCTCGCGGTTCACTTTCAGGATCACAATGACCGTCAGAATAAAGGTCAGCACATCCGCCGTCGGGAAGGAATAGCGCACGCCGTTCAGGCCGAAAACAGGCGGCAGCAGGATCGGCTCCATCGCCAGAAGATTGATGGCCGTCAGCAGGAGGCTGCTCCCCAGGCAAAGGACGATGGAGTTGCCGATACTGCGGGCATTTCCCGCTTGTTCGCCCCGAGGGAATTGGACGCGAAAGCACAGGCGCCGTCCCGATCATGACCGCGATGGCCTGCGCGACCATGGTCAGCGGGAAGACAACCGTGTTGGCCGCGCTGCCGTAGGAGCCGAGATAGTCGGCATTGGCAATGAAGATTTGGTCGACGATGTTGCAGAGCGCCGCCTCTACCAGCGAGATGATGCAGGGAAGCGAGCACTTGCGCATCAGGGTCGAGAGTTTTGCTGTTACCGGAAAAGCGTTGGATTATTTGTTCCATGTGTTCTTCTTCCAAAACGAAGAAAAGCACCGTGCAGACCGTTTGTATCGTATCAGCACAGTGCTTGTATCGTTT
>CAMKAP010000186.1 GCA_946410505.1 uncultured Clostridia bacterium | reverse complement strand
AGCACCGCGCGGCGGTGATCGATACAGGCTTTTTGACGCTGATGGACGACAGCTATAACGCAAACCCGGATTCCGTCCGCTGCGGGATTGATTCACTGATGGCGCTGCCCGGGCGGCATATCTGCATCCTGGGCGACATGCGCGAGCTGGGGGAGGACTCTCCGGCCATGCACTTCGACGTGGGCCGTTATGCGGCGGAAAAGGGCGTGGACGCAGTCTTCACGAGCGGCGCATACGGCGCGGATCTGGCCGCAGGCGCGGGGGAGAAGGGCCGCTGCTTTGAAAGCTGCGAGGCTCTGATCGAAGCGTTGCCGCAGCTTGTGCAAAAGGGGGACGCGATTCTGGTAAAGGCCAGCCGCGGCGCCCGCTTTGAGCGTGTGAGCGAGGCGCTGAAGGAGCTGAAGCTGTGAGAGACGTGAGAGTTGCGGTGCTGCTGGATATAGACGATACGATCCTGGATTTCCAGTCGGCTGAGGCAGCGGCCCTGCGCCGAACCTTCGGCGCGATGGGGATCTGCGCGGATGACGGGCTGATCGCACGCTACAGCGACATCAACCGCAGCCAGTGGGAGCTGCTGGAGGAGGGCGTTCTGACCCGGGATCAGGTGCTGGTGCGCCGCTTTGAGCTCCTGTTCGAGGAGTACGGCATTCCCCATTCCGGGGCCGAAGCCACCGAACGCTATGAAAACGAGCTCTGCCGCGGCCACTGGTTTATGCCCGGCGCGCAGGAACTGCTGCGCACGCTCAGCGGCGCGTGCCGGCTGTTCCTGGTGTCCAACGGCTCGGAAAAAGTGCAGGAGGCGCGACTTGCCTCGGCCGGGATCGCAGGCTTCTTTGAGCAGATCTTTATTTCCGAAGTCCTGGGGGCGGAAAAGCCTACCCGAGAATTCTTTGACCGCTGCTTTGCCGCTATCCCGGATTTTGACCCGGCGCGTGCGATCCTCGTGGGGGACAGTCTCAGCTCCGACATTCGGGGCGCAAAGAACGCGGGGCTGCTCTCCTGCTGGTATAACCATCGCCGGAGGCCGGGCAGGCCGGACATTAGCCCCGACTTTGAGATTCGGGAGCTTTCTGAGCTGCCGCCGCTCCTGGCGCGGCTTTTTCCCAACAGCATGGAAACGGAAGGAGAGATGCGTTGATGGACGCAGTCCTGTCTTACCTGCGGGAGCTGAACCTCTGCTCCATGTGCCTGCGCATCGTGCTGGCGATGGTGCTGGGCGGTTTTCTGGGCCTTGACCGGGAGATCCAGCACCGGCCTGCGGGCTTTCGCACCTACATGCTGGTGGCCATGGCTGCCGCCACCACGGCGATTTTGAGCCAGTACCTGGATCTGATGCTCAACACCCTCTGGAGCGACGCCTACGCTATCGTCGGACGGCGGACGGACGTGGTCCGTCTGGGGGCTCGCGTAGTCTCGGGCATCGGCTTTCTCGGCACCGGCACCATCATGATCACCGAGCGCAAGGAGGTCACCGGTCTCACCACGGCCTGCTGCCTCTGGGCGGCGGCCTGCATGGGCCTTGCCATCGGCGCGGGCTTTTACGAGGGTGTGCTCCTGGGCTTTTTCATCGTGGCGTTTGTGATGCGACTGCTGCCGCCCTTTGAGCGGGCGATGATGGCCTCCGCCCGGCGCATGAATATCTTTGTGGAGACGGACAGCCTGCGCGATCTGCACGCGGTGTCCGAGCGCATCAAGGCCTCGGGGATCTATCTCTATGACGTGGAGATGGGCAAGCGGGAGACGGGCGGCATCAGCCACATCACCGGGATCTTCAGCGTCCGCCTGGCCGCGCGGAGAAAGCATACCGAGGTGCTGGCGGAGCTGGCGCTCCTGCCCGGCATCGTGGCGATCGAGGAGGTGTAAGCATGCTGACAATGTTGAATTTCGCGCGGGAGATGAGCTTTCTTGCCGTCGCGGTGCGGATGCTGACCGCGGCGCTCTGCGGCGGGCTGATCGGCATGGAGCGGGAACTCAAGCGCCGCCCGGCCGGACTGCGCACCCATATCCTCATCTGCGTCGGCGGCTCCATGACCATCCTCACAAACCTCTATCTCTACCAGGTCATGCACCTGTATACGGACATCTCCCGCATGGGCGCCCAGGTCATCGCCGGTATCTCCTTCATCGGCGCGGGGACCATCATCGTCTCCAAGCACCGGCGTGTCAAAGGCCTGACCACCGCGGCGGGCCTCTGGGCCGTGGGCATCGTAGGCCTCGTGTGCGGCGCAGGCTATATCGAGCTTGCGCTCTTTGTGACTGCCATGGTGCTCCTGGCGGAGATTTTTCTCTCCCGCCTGGAATACCGCTTCGCGCGGCAGATCCGGGACGTGAACCTCTATGTGGAGTATCGGCACTCCGGGGACGTTCAGCAGATCATGGACGCCTTTCAGCGCAGCGGCGCCCAGGTCAACGATCTGGAGATCTCCCGGATCACCGGGGAAGAGGAGCCGGCGCACTATGCCGCCGTGTTCTCTGTCCAGGCGAAGCGAAGCAAGCTGAGCGAGACCGTGATCCCCGCCGTGACCGCGCTGGCGAACGTGATCACCGTGGAAGAGCTGTAAGAGAACAAAAGCGTCAGGACGCCCCGGGCTTAGCCCGGGGCGTTCAGCATGTCGAATTGTTGCCGACCATCACAGATGATAGTAAACTCTTACCAACTGGAGATCGACTTCAATGTGTCATACGAGGAATTTCAGAACCTGACAGTGAATCAGCTCGTATGAAAAAAGAAAAGTCTGCTTCCAGACTTCTCTTTACGGATGTGAACCGTACGCTCTCCCGACGAGCCAGGTATAGCGGACAGAAATAAGGGGTATAAATCGGAGAGAACCGTCGAGAAAAACAGGAAAGAAACGATAAAAAACGTATGTCCCTTGCAACCCCGAGGCGCCCCCAAATCAGACGCCTCGTTTCTGTTTCCAAACAAGGGGGGGGCATGGGCACCTGCCGTGCGAGTTACACGCCGCTTTTTAGTTCCCATCGTTTTTCATTTCCGCAAATCACCAAACAGCTCATCCGTTTGGGAATAAGCCTCTACGGACGGAGCTTTTGCAATTCTTTCCGCTTCCCGCATAGCAACAATCGTTTCCTTATTCGGCTCGTTTTCCCGTGCTGTTGTCTGCCCGTCCGATAGAATACCAAATAAGGATTTTGCGTTGTTTACGCGACGCGCAATATCGTCAGCGCGCTCCCAATAATCATCTCCGAAGATGACTCGCAAATAATCTTGCCGTGCGTCGAGCACTCTGGCAACGAATACGGTTTCCTTTTCAATCTTGTACAAGGCGACATGCTTCCCACACAGGAGCATCCGCAGCTCCGTTTGAAAGCCGGTGAGGGCTTCAAGAGACGGCCCTTGTTCCGGATAGCGCCCCAGAATACGCAGGTCTTTCAAAATGCTTCCGACAATCCTGTTTGCGGCGCTCCGATTCTTCAATTCCGTGGAAATATACTGCTTGATCTGCGATAAGTCTCTCGCAGCCTCCGGAGAAATGAAAACCTTAGTCATTTTCTATACCGAGCTGTGCCGATACCTCGTCGAGTGTTAGCCAGCCTTCCTTTTCCGCAGAATCCCAGCCCTTTTGTGCCTCGTCCAAAAGGCGGCGCATCGCTTTCGCTCTCATAAACTCGGCATTTTCGGGAGAGGCGAGAAACGGCAAACCGTTGTCATTGAGAGATTGTTGGATAAAGATGTTCACTGCATCGGTAAAGGAAAGTCCCTGGCTTGCGTAGACAGCTTCCACACGGCGTTTCACTTCGGGATTGATCCGCATTTGAAAGGTAGCCGTCTTGGGGGCTGTTACGACATTCAAGTTTTGATCCATGTTTATCAACTCCTTAAACATAGTATAGCTGCAAGAAACAGAAATGTCAACACAACGTAATTACAAACCAGGATTAATGAAAGCAAAAGGGAAGAGAAAGCGGAAGGCTTCATAAAGACAAATGCCGTCACTCGGCCGAGTGACGGCATCTTATGCTTACGTATAAGATAGCGTATTAGGGAAGGGCTTCCACCAGCAACCTTGTTTTCATTCTAAGAAATCCTTAATCTATAGTCAATGGGGAAAAAGAATGGGAGACGGAGGGATTCGTAAGCATTCCGTTTTCCCTTGCGGGGGACGGGAAGACGGAATAGATGAATTCGCCAGTGTTCGCACTGGCTCATGCACATGCCCCCCGGCATGTGCGGACATGATTCGAATCCCTCTCGTCTTGTTTCTTACCAAAAAGAAGGACAGGCATTTAGCCTGTCCTTCTTTTTGGTGGAGACGGAGGGATTCGAACCCTTGACCTTA
>CAMKAP010000185.1 GCA_946410505.1 uncultured Clostridia bacterium | reverse complement strand
GCAGAAAGCCTAAATGCACTTACGGTAGGGGCTCTATATGACGATTATTCTGATGCTGCAGAAAGCGATCGTTCGATTTGGGCAGTTAAAAAAGGAATGCCATCTCCTGTTTCTGCAATCGGAAAGGGATATCGAGGTATTATCGTCCCGGATCTCTTTTACAATGGTGGCCGGAAATTCATTAAAGGCAGACTCCCGAACGGCATTGATTGGGTCAACAACAATAGAAAGCCTGGCTGTAAAACAGCGGCTCCATACAATGAAGGAGCAGAATCAGGTCAGACTTACTCTTTTGGGACAAGCGATGCGGCTGCTCAATTAACGCATGAAGCTATTAAGTGCCACGATGTCCTAAAGACTATTTTTCTTGAAGAAACTGGCTATGATATGCCCTCTGACTACGCTGCAATCCTAATCAAGGCAATGTTGACGCACGGTGCTTCTTGGGAGCAAATCGTAAGTGAACTAAGCAGGGTAACCGGTGATAGTCAAAAGCAGCTAAGTCGCTGGGTTGGCAACGGCATTCCAGATGTTGACCGTGTGAAATCCTGCACAAAAGAAAGAATAACTCTTATCGGTCGAGGCGCGCTGGAGAAGGATCAAGGAGATGTATTTAGATTACCACTACATATTGACTTCTCTACACGTCTCATAAAAAGGAAACTCACTGTCACGCTTGCCTATTTATCTCCAATTGAATCAAGTAAGCAACTTTATCGATCAGCACAACTCTGGTTTGAGATCGATGATGGGCAGAAGGGGTTAATTCCAAGCGGAGCAAGGCAAAATAGCGAGTGGCAGGCGGTACGAAAAGGCACTTTACAACATGAAATATTTGTCGGTGAGCGGCCAATCGCATGGAACAATGAAGATCTCATAATAAAAGTGAATTGCAAAGAAGATGCAGGAAAGCTAGGACATAAAGCTATACCTTATTGCATTTTTGTGAGCTTTGAGATTGCTGAAGGGTTCGGTATAGACCTGTATGATGGAGTAGCAGATCTCATTCATCAGAGAGTTAGAATCACGAACTGATAACAGCAGAAGACAATATGATTTATCCACAAAACATGGGCAAATGCGGATTTCCGTATTTGCCCATGTTTTGTTTTTCTTCTACATAGCCGCCCACCATTGCCGTGGGTGGCTAAATCTGCATAAAGGAGGAAACCAATATGGCGAAAACAAAGGTGATTGCCGTTGCCAACCAAAAGGGCGGCGTCGGCAAAAGCACCAGCGTGTACTGCATCGGCGCAGGGCTGGCGCAGGATGGGAACAAGGTCTTGCTTCTGGATGTTGACCCGCAGGGCGACCTCACAAAGATGCTGGGCGAGCGCAAGCCCCATGAGCTGCCCTTGACCCTCAGCAATGTTATGAACGACATTGTGGCGGGACAGGACGGTGCGGAACACTCGGAGATCATGCACCATGACGAGGGCTTTGACTTCATCCCGGCAAACCGCACCCTTTCGGCGGTGGAGATTGGGCTGGTAAACACTATGAGCCGCGAGACGGTCTTGAAACGGTATCTGGACGGCGTAAAAAAGGACTATGACTATGTGCTGCTGGATTGCCGCCCGTCTCTCGGTATGCTGGTCATCAATGCCCTGTCCGCGTCGGACTACGTTCTCATTCCCGTGCAGGCGGACTATCTGGCCGCCGAGGACATGGCGGAGCTGATCGGCACGGTGCAGAGCATCAAGCGGCAGATCAATCCCAAGCTGAAGATCGGCGGCGTGTTTCTCACAATGGCGAATGAGACAAATTTCCGCAAGGACATTGTGAAGTCCGTCAAAGAGAACTATGGAAAGCGCCTGCCCGTCATGGAGGCCGTGATCCCCGCGACGGTGCGACTGGCGGAAGTCAGCACCGCAGGTAAAAGCATCTTCCGGCACGACCCCAAGGGGCGGGCCGCGGACGCCTACCGCAAGCTGGTAAAGGAGGTGACGGGCTTTGGGGAAAAGCAGCGTAGCAAGTCTGCTGACCTCGGTAGATGAGCTTTTTACTACGCAAGAGGAACGGGATGCCGCCAAGCGGGAAACGGTTGTAGACATTCCGCTTTCCGAGATTAGTGACTTTCCCAATCATCCCTTTAAGGTGAAAATGGACGAGGCCATGATGGAAATGGCCGACAGTATCCGACAGTATGGTGTTCTTGTCCCCGGCATGGTGCGTCCCAAGGAGAGCGGCGGCTATGAAATGGTGGCAGGCCACCGGCGCAGGATGGCCAGCGAGCTGGCGCAAAAGCCTACCATGCCCTGCCTTGTACGCGATCTGACCGATGATGAAGCGATCATTATCATGGTGGACAGCAACTTGCAGCGCGAAAAAATCCTCCCCTCGGAGAAAGCCTTTGCCTATAAGATGAGACTGGAAGCCATGAAGCGACAGGGGCAACGCACAGATTTAACTTCTGTGCCAGTGGCACAGAAGTCTACCTCACGTGCGGAACTCGGAAAAGCTGTGGGTGAAAGTCAAGACCAAGTGCGCCGCTATATCCGTCTGACTAACCTTATCCCGCCGCTGTTGGACATGGTGGACGAGGGCAAGATCGCCATGCGTCCCGCCGTGGAGCTGTCCTACCTGCCCGAAAACGAGCAGACCACGCTCCATGAAATGATGGAGCTGGAGGACTGCACACCGTCACATGCCCAAACCATCAAAATGCGCCAATTCTCCGAGAACGGCAAGCTGACAGAGGAGGTCATCTTGTCTATCATGCAGGAGGAAAAGCCCAATCAAAAGGAGCAGTTTCGTATGCCGAGAGAGCGTATCAGCAAGTATTTTCCCACGGGGACGCCCGCGCAGAAGATCGAGGATACCATCGTTAAGGCGCTGGACATGTATTACAAACGCCAGCGCAGCTTGGAAAGGTAGCCGCCAAGGGAGTAGTGTACCCATCTGCGAAAAGGGCTGTGTCCAGCGTCCCCCCCTCTCCACACCTCACCCCCTCGAACCAACTGTACCAGCCGAAAAAAGAGACTGTTCCCCTTGCTCCTACCGAAAAACGGCAGGAGCTTTTTCCATTTCTGCGGCTGATTATTTCAGCCAGCAAACCAACAGGAGGTCAAAGATGAAAAGCAAAATCTTCAAACGGATCGCCGCGTTTGTCCTGGCGGCGATCACAGCATTTTCCTTTATTCCTGGAACCACCGCCTTTGCTGCCGGGGAAGCCGGGAACATCACATTCGACTACTGCTACGACTCCAACGGCAACATGATCCTTTACAACGGAGAAACCGATGTGGACGGGTATCTGGCCGGAGGCACGGGTCATCCCAAGCCCAGGATGTTTGTGGATGGAGAAACCGCTTACTGTATCCAGCCGGGCCGCCATCTTCTGGTGAACGACACGCTGTACCGCAGCTCCTCTGCTGCCTGGGATGCTCTTTCAGCTGGTCAGAAAAAGGCAATTGGCCTTGCACTTCTGTACGGTTATCAGGGCAACTGGAGCAATCTTAGCGGGAGCGACGATGAGAAATGGGTGGCCACCGCCGAGCTTGTGTGGGAGTTTGTCACCGGCTGCCGCGAATCTACCCCGCCGTATAAACAGGTCAGCACCGCCATCTATGACATCCAGTTTGGCAGCAATCAGCCGAACACCGGCGTACTGGCCGACTACAATCAGATCGTTGCCTGGATGCAGCGGCACAGCATCATTCCCAGCTTTATGTCCGGCTCCGCAAGTGTGGCCTCGCAGGATCTGGAGTATAAGGACGGAAAATACAGCCTCACCTTCACGGATACCAACGGAGTGCTGGCCGAGTTTAATTTCTCCAGTTCCAACAGCAAGGTATCCGTTTCCAAGTCCGGGAACACGCTGACCCTCTCTGCCGATGATCCCTTCGACGGCACGGTGACGATCACAGCCAGCCGAAACAACATTCCCACCGTCAGCTCCAGCGCCAAACTGATCGCCTATGGTGATCCCAACCTGCAGGATGTTGTGACCGGCGTGGAGAACGCTGATCCCGTGAACGCCTATCTGAATGTGGAGACGCCCACCGGCAACCTTGATCTGAAAAAGACTTCGGAGGACGGCGTGGTGGCCGGTATCCGCTTCACCATCTCCGGCGAGAAGATGGAGCGCACTGTCACCACCGCCGAAGATGGCACCATCTTTGTGGACGGCCTGATCCCCGGCGTCTACACCGTCACCGAGCAGAGCATTGACCGCTATCTGCCACAGGATGTGCAGCGCGTGACCGTGATCGGAGGCCGCACGACCACCGTGACCTTTAATAATGTCCTCAAGCGCGGCGATCTGACTGTGACCAAGACCTCCGAGGATGGGCTTGTAGAGGGTGTCAAATTCCATCTGTACGGAACATCC
>CAMKAP010000184.1 GCA_946410505.1 uncultured Clostridia bacterium | reverse complement strand
GATTTTCCCCTGCAAGCAGAGCCGTGAGCGCTTTGAGCCAGACCTCTTTCCCGTAATAGCGGAACTTCGGCCGCGGAACACGGTGGTCCTGACTGATATCTGTGGGATAGCGGCTCCGAAAGTCCTCAATTCCGGCTAAAATACGCTCGTCGATCCCCTCGCTGCGCAAAAAATCAATCATGTGGTTTGCCTCCTGATTCTTGTATCTTACGTTGATTCTGATTATATCACTTTCTTCTGCCCGCTTCCATAGGGATATGACAAAAAGCAGGGGTGCCCCTGCTTTTGTTCTTTTTTTATTCCTCGCCCCGGATTGCGCTGCCGCAATATTCGCACTTTCCGCTGTGGCCGACGCGCAGTCTGGTCGGCCCCCCGCAGTGCGGACAGGTCACCGTCACATAGCGCTCCCTGTCTTTCTGTGTTCCCATGAGGATCACGGCGAGAGGTTTTCTTTGCAGCATGCAGCCCTTAAAGTAAGCCTTGCGAAACAGGCGCTCCAGCTCAGCAGAGATCTGTTCCCCGGATTTCCCGCTCAGGGCGGTCAGCTTCTCAAGGCTCAGATGCCCGTCAGGGTCGGCTGAAAAGGCCGCGTCATACCGTCTGGCAAGCTCCAGGTCATGTCCTGCTCGCAGAGCGGTCCACAGCGCCCAGCCAGAAGGCAGAAGCATCAGGGCAGCCACCCACCAGTCCTCCCGCATGCTCGCGTCCGTAAAACACAGGATCAGGCCGAACAGGAAGAACGCTGTCAAAAATGCGGCCGGGATGCCCAGCGCATAACGGCATACCGCAGCTCTCAGCGCACGGGCAGCGGACAGATAGCTGTTTCGATTTTCCATATGTACGCCCCCCTTTTCTTCCGTTTTAAGCATAGGAGATTTGACGGCTCTTGTCAAGCACGGAATATCCCTCACTCCCACGGGCATACTTTGTACGGGTGATGCGCAATGAAGAATACAAAATGGAAAAACTACGCTTTCTGGATCGTCCTGACAGAGCTGGCCGGGGGCCTCGCGGGGCTTCTGAGCCGGGAGGGAACCGAAATCTACCGCAGCGCTGTCCTGAAGCCTGTACTCTCGCCGCCGGGTTGGCTGTTTCCGGTGGTCTGGTCGATCCTCTATCTGCTGATGGGGATCGCCGCCGCGAGGATTTCCCTCACCGATGATACGGCGGCACGCAAAAACGCCCTGCGGCTCTATGTGGTGCAATTGGCTGTCAACTGTATCTGGCCGCTGATCTTCTTCAATCTGCGCGCGTTCGGCCCGGCCTTTCTCTGGCTTGTGCTGCTCTGGGCGCTGATCGTCCGGATGGCGCTGAGCTTCCGTGAGCTTGACAGACCGGCCGCGGCGCTGCTTGTTCCTTATCTGCTTTGGGTCGCCTTTGCGGGCTACCTCAACTACGGCGTCTGGATGCTAAACCGATGAACGAAGGGCTGCGATCATGCAGCCCTGTTTTTATTCCGGATTATCCGCGGTATTGCACGGCCGTCAAAGCTGTGTTAAGATGAACGCAAATCATAAGGGAGGCGGGAACATGAACCGAAAGAGTATATACCTGGCAGGCGGCTGCTTCTGGGGTACGCAGAAGTTCTTCGACCAGTTTGACGGCGTGCTGGAGACAGAGGTTGGCTATGCCAACGGCCCCACCGAATCGCCCAGCTATCAGCAGGTCTGCGCAAGCTCCGGGCATGCAGAGACCGTGCGCATCGTCTATGATGCGGAAATGCTGACGCTCACCCAGCTTCTGGACTGGTACTTTCTGACCATTGATCCCACCTCTTACCATCGGCAGGGCGGAGACAAGGGCATTCAGTACCGCACGGGCATCTACTATACGGACCCTGCAGATCTTCCGGAATTGCAGGCACGCTATGAGACCGAGCAGGAGAAGTATAGAGCAAAGCTGGAGGTGGAGCTGCTGCCGCTGGAAAACTTCTATCCCGCGGAGGAATATCATCAAAAGTATCTGGACAAGAATCCCGGCGGCTACTGCCATATCCCGCAGAAGCTGCTGCATCTTGCATAAAAAGGGCTGCTCATGCAGCCCTTTTTATTATTCTTTATTCTCCGAAGCCCTGCATCTCATCCAAGATCTCACAGAGCGCCAGGTAGCGGTCCTCCCGCATTCCTGTGTTCTCCCCCAACTCCATGAGCTGATTGCCGTCGGTGCTCGCCTCCCATCGCGGCAGGCCCTCACCGTTGGGATCGCCTGTTTTGGCGAAGTTTGCAAAATAAGACGAAAACAACTCGGCCAGTGCCCGATCGGAGTCGTCATAGAGCCGGGAGTCAGCCGGGATATTGCCGTAGCAGTAAACCTCATCGCCGCTGTGCCACGGACCGAGACGTCCGTTTTCCTTGGTGAAATAATACTCATATGCCGGTATCCCGCCGGCAATCGCCTGACGCGTCCAGCAGTTGTGGCCGTAGGTAAAGAATATGACCGAGTAGATGTCGATCCACATGTCCTTCGCTTCCGCGTCCGTGGAGGCCGGATACAGGGCCAGCACACGATCGGCGTAGTCCCCAAAATACCCGCGCACCTTGCTCTCATAATTCTTCAGATCGGCGTTGGCAAAGAGGATAAAGGGCACGCCCTCCAGAGAGTTGTAGCCCTGCAGGATGGCCTCCTCGTTGTGGATGCCCTGCCGATAGGCCTCGTAGGGCGTCATGGGCAGCACATAGCCGTCCACCGTCATGTGGTGGTTCGTATCCGCCGCGGCCACAAGGACCTCCGCGTCCAGCATGCGAAGCTCTTCCACATTTGTGCAGCCGAAGCGGGAGAGCGTCTCCTCTCCCGTTGCAAGAGCTTTCTCCAGTGTGCGGAAAGAGTGGGCCGGCTGGGGCGCCGTGGCCGTGGAGCTTTCGCCGATGGCGCGGCGGAAAAGCCCTTTTGCAAGCGGAGAGGTGCACAGCGCGCTCACGCAGGCAGAGCCAGCGCTCTCGCCCGCCAGTGTTACATTATCCGGATCGCCGCCAAAGGCCGCTATATTGTTCTGCACCCACTGCAGCGCCTTGATCTGATCCAGCAGGCCGTAGTTGCCGGTGGTCCCGTTTTCCGACTCCGCCTGCAGCTCCTCCGCGGCAAGGAAGCCGAACACGCCCAGCCTGTAGCCCATGTTCACAACAATCACGCCCTTGCGGGCCAGACCCTCGCCCCGGTAATCTGCATACCAGGGCTGCCCCGTTTGCAGAGAGCCGCCGTGGATATAGACCAGCACCGGGAGCTTCTCCTGCTCTCCCGCCGGCTTCCAGATATTGAGATACAGCGCATCCTCGGAATTGGCGTCGCGGTAGTTGTCGGATAGAGAGATGCGATAGTCGTGATAGCCGATGATCTGGGCTAGGGAGCTGTAGAGCTCGGAATTCTGCGGCTGCATGGACATGGGGGCGAATGAGTCTGCCGCAAGCACCCCCTCCCAAGGCTCCGGATCCTGCGGTTCACGCCAGCGCAGCTCGCCCACGGGGGGCGCCGCATAGGGGATGCCGGCATAGACTTCCACCGCCCGGTCAGCTGTGTAGAGGCCGGTGAGCTGCCCGTCGGAGACGGTGACGATCTCCGTCACGCCGCCGTTTTTCCCTTCCACCGCCGGATGGAGCTTCACAGGGCCCTCCGTGTACCGGACGACGCCGATGAGCGCCGCCAGCAGCAGCGCAAAGAGGCAAAGCCTTGCCGGAAAGCGCATCGGCTTTCTGGCACGCCAGAAGGCATACAGCCCCAGCAGCACAAGCGCAAGAGCCCAGCCCGGGATCGTATTCTTATTGAGTTCCAGGATGGCCAGCACCAGGAGCGAAAACAGACAATAGAAAACCCAGAATCCGGCCCTTGTCTTGTTTGTCTTCAAAGGATCACCTCAATATACCGGGAAAACGGCCCGAACAGGCCGTTTTCCGTTTGCGCAGTTTAAAACTTACCGCCGTGACCAGTATGTCCGCTGAAGCCGCCGCCGGAATGGCCGGAGCTTCCGCCCGAATCCCGGTTTTCATGCTGGATCACCTGGACCGTACGGGTGCGGTTGATGAAATGATCCTGCACGATCTGCATGTGCGGGCTTGTGGGCGTCATGTACTCTTCGGCGCTGTCCTTTTCTCTGGCGGTCTTCATCTTCCGCTTCATGCCACCGCATACGCCGCCCGCGGTAAGAATGCCCACCAGAGCCGAGCCGACGCCTTTGGCGCCCTGGAGCATTTTCTGCTGCTCGATCTGGCTCTGCTGTAGGCTCTCCAGATAGGCGGGATAGTTCTGCTCGGCAGGAATAAGTAACTGCTCTACAGTAACAAGATAAGACTTAAAACCATTAAACCATTCATTTTGCTTGAAATAGCTAAGAAAAGAATTGTCAAGCACATCGTTC
>CAMKAP010000183.1 GCA_946410505.1 uncultured Clostridia bacterium | reverse complement strand
GCAAAGCTGCGCGGCGAAAAGCTCTTTCGCTTTTCGCCATCCTATAATCATTATCGTGAGGAGGCGGGAAGATGGAAGAAAAGCCCATGGCTGCGGGTTACTCCGCAGATGGCTATATCATCGACCAGGACTGTTTTTCTTCCCTGCGCTACCGGACCATGCCAGTGTCCTGGAACGGCTGCGGCCCCATCGCGCTGTACAATCTGCGCAGGGCCGCGGGCCAGGAGGCAGAGCTCGCGGATATCTGCGGAGAGATGGAGCGTCTGCATCGGGTGAACATGCCCGGGCCCAGCTCCATGCGGGCCATGCGGCTCTATCTCCGGAAATATCTGCCAGACTGCCGGGAAGTGCAGGGCCGGGAAGAGGCCCTGGCCGCCGCCGCGGAGAGCCGCGCCGGGATCTGCCGCTACTGGGAAGGGCCCGAGCCCCACTTTATCAGTTATATGCGCCTGCCGGAGGGAGATTACCGCTTTTTCAACGTGGCCGACGGTCTGGAAGACTGCCGCATGTCCATGGAAGCCTTCGGGCGCGAGCACCTGCTGGGCGGATTTGTCGCCCTTTTTTATCTGTGTCTGTGATCCTGCCGGACGGGCTTGCTTTTTTCCCACTAAACTGGTAAACTGAGGGCACCATAAGGATAGGTTGGTGAATCCATATGAAGATTCAGAAAGCATCCGAAGACTACCTGGAAGCCATGCTGATGATGAAGGAAAAGCACGGTTATATCCGCTCCATTGACATTGCTGCCCAGCTTGGCGTCACCAAGCCCAGCGTAAGCTACGCCACCAAGCGGCTGAGGGAAAACGGCTATATCACCATGGAACATGACGGGCTCATCACGCTGACAGACAAAGGCATGGCCATCGCCGCCAGTATGTACGAGCGGCATAAGCTGCTCACCCAGCTGCTTATCAACCTGGGCGTAAGCCCTGAGACCGCCCGGGAGGATGCATGCAAGATCGAACACGACCTGAGTCAGGAGACCTTTGAGGCCATCCGGAAGCATTCCGGCATCGCCGCCGAATAAGACAAGAGCCCCGCCCACTGTCGGTTTTCCCGACGGTGGGCTTTTCGTTTTTTTACAGGTCCCGGATCTCGCAGATAATGCCGCCGTTGTCGAAAACAGTGACCATCGCCCAGGTCAGCTTCCGGCCCTTCCCGGCGGTTCCGGGGTTTAAGACCTGCACGCCGCCGCACTCCCGATAGTCCGGCTCGTGGGTGTGGCCGTACATGGCAATCTGCGCGCCGGCCTCCTGGGCGGCGTAGACCAGAGAGTCCGTCGAGTAGTTGACGTTATACATGTGCCCATGGGTGATGAGGGCCTTCACCGGCCCCAGCTGCACCACATCCCGCAGCGGCGCCATGGCGGCAAAGTCGCAGTTGCCGCAGACCTGGTACAGCGGGATCTCCGGAAACTCCCGGCGGAGGATCGCAGTGTCCCGTTCGTAGTCGCCCAGGTGGATCAGACAGTCGGGCCGGGTGCGGCGGACCGCCTCCGCCATCAGGGCCGTGTTGCCGTGGGTATCGGAAAAAACAGCTGCTTTCATGGAAACACTCCTTGATCGGGTATCTTTTTCGCCCGCGTGTGCATAAGATGGGGCGATAATGATGATCGGACAGCGAGTGCTCTTATAAAGCGCTCACCCGATGCTCATTGCAGCGGAAACGGAGGGGAAGACGGATGCAGGATTGGGAAACACTGGGCAGAGAGCTGCAGCGCAGCGGAAAAGGGGATGCGCTGAAAAAGCTGGCAGACTCGAAGGACGCGAAAGCGCTGGGCGGGATGCTGGATGCCGAGGCCGTTCGTCAGGCGGCGAAGAGCGGTGACACTGCTGCCCTCAAAACGCTTCTGGGCGGCGTCCTCGCTACGGAAGAGGGACAGCGTCTTGCCCGCGAGCTGCGCAAGATGATGAAGGGCTGAGAAGAGGAGGGATCGCGCCGTGAGCGACTGGGAGGAGCAGCTGAGCAGCATACTGGGCGACCCGGCGCAGATGAACCGGATCGCCGATCTGGCCAAATCGC
Source organism: uncultured Clostridia bacterium (assembly GCA_946410505.1). Next base: position 2,335 of record CAMKAP010000183.1, on the reverse strand, counting down.
TCATGGGCGGCGGAGATGAAAGCGCTTCCGCGCCGGAAACGCAGTTGCCGGACGGTATCGCGTCCCTGGTGCAGTCTGTGATGGGCAGCGGGGAAGACAAGGCCCGGACGCTGCTGGAAGCCATGAAGCCCTGGCTTTCGGAAAAACGCCGCATAAAGATCGACAGGGCCGTAAAGATCGCACGGATGGCAAAGCTCGCGGAGCTTGCCATGGGCGAGGGAGACAGGGACGATGTATAAGCGCTATCAGGGCAACAGCGGCCAAATTGAATGGGTGGAGGACGCGCCGCCGCAGGCGGGCCCTCCGGCCTTCATGCCATCCCCCCCTGCGTCTGCGCCGCGGCAGCGGGGACTCACGGACCTGCTGGGGCGCTTTCTGTCGGGTGGGCGTGAGCCGTTGGAGACCGAGGACCTGCTATTGCTGCTGATCCTGTATCTGCTCTACCGGGAAAGCGGCGACAAGGAGCTGCTTATCATGATGGGCGCGATGTTCCTGCTGTAGAAATACTGAAGGGGATGTTTACACATCCCCTTTTTTCTTTTCCGCGTTTTCGTGCGGATGGTGAGGCAGCGAGCGCAGCACCACCAGCCACACCGTAATGGAGATCAGAAAAGCCGCCACGATGCAGCCGATGCGCAGCGCCACGCTCTGCCCGGTCATCAGCACGGCGATCAGGCCCAGCACTGCGGACACGCCGTAGAGCACGGCCACGGCCTGCTTCTGGCTCATGCCCAGGGCCAGCAGCCGGTGGTGAAAATGGCCCCGGTCCGCGTGGAAGGGGCTCTGCCCGTGCAGAATGCGGCGGAAAAAGGCGAAGATCGTATCCGCCAGGGGGACGGCCAGCGCCAGCAGCGGCACCAGGAAGCTGATGATCGCGTGGAACTTGAACAGACCGATGATGGAGGCTGTGGAGAGCACAAAACCAAGCATCTGGCTGCCCACGTCACCCATGAAGATTTTGGCTGGGTTCAGATTATAGGGCATAAAGCCCACGCAGGCGCCGGTCAGCGCCGCGAGAATCAGGGAAACGGAGGGCTCCGCCACATAGAGGGAGACCACCAGCATCGTCAGGCTGCTGATGGTGGACACGCCCACCGCCAGCCCGTCCAGCCCGTCGATCAGGTTCACGGCGTTGGTGCAGGCCACGATCCAGAACACAGTCACCGGAATGGTCACCCAGGCAGAGCCCAAGACCGTGGTGCCCCCGGCAGGGGTGAAATTGGAGATGGCATCCACCACGATGCCGCAGCGTACCGCCACGCCGGCGGCCAGCAGCTGCCCGCCCAGCTTGACCCAGGCGTTGAGGTTCACAATATCGTCCAGCGCGCCCATCACCGCGATGATGACGGTGCCCAGCAGCAGACCCATGACCTGGGTGGACATATCCACAAACAAAAGCAGGGACAGCACAAACCCAAGGAAGATCGCAAGCCCTCCCATGCGGGGGATCGGGTGATTGTGCACCCGGCGCTCGTCCTTCGGCACGTCCATGGCGCCGATGTTTTCTGCAAAGCGCTTGACGGGCGGGGTTGTCATATTGGAGATGGCAAAGGCCACGGCCGCTGCCAGCAGCAGCCGCTCCCAGAGAGCCAGATTTGGAAACATTCTCAGTTACTCCCGAATCAGCGGGCGACCAGGCCCACCTTTTTATAGACTTTGCGCAGCGTCTTGTTGGCGATATAGGAGGCCCGCTCCGCGCCGTCCTTGCAGAGATTGTCCAGATAGGCCTTGTCCTTCATGATCTTCTGCGCCTCCTCGCGGATGGGTCGCAGCATTTCAATGACGGCCTCGCCCACGGCGGGCTTAAACACGCCGTAGCCCTTGCCGTCGAATTCCCGCTCAATCTCCTCGAAGCTCTCACCGGTGACGGCGGAGTAGATGCTCATCAGATTTGCCACGCCCGGCTTGTTCTCCGGATCGTAGCGCACGCAGCGCTCCGTATCGGAGTCGGTGACGGCGCGCTTGAACTTGCGGGCAATGTCCTCGGGCCTGTCCATCAGGCAGACGCGGCCGTTGCCGATCTCGTCGGACTTGGACATCTTGCTGCGCGGGTCCAGCAGATCCATCACGCGGGCGCCCACCTTGGGGATATAGGGCTCGGGCACCTTGAAGGTCTCGCCGTAGAGGTTATTGAAGCGCTGGGCCACGTCGCGCGTCAGCTCCACATGCTGCTTCTGGTCCTCGCCCACAGGGACGAAGTCCGGCTGATAGAGCAGAATGTCGGCCGCCATCAGGGAGGGATAGGTGAAGAGGCCGCCGTTGATGTTGTCGGCGTTCTTGGCGCTCTTATCCTTGAACTGGGTCATGCGGCTGAGCTCGCCGAACATGGTGTAGC
>CAMKAP010000182.1 GCA_946410505.1 uncultured Clostridia bacterium | reverse complement strand
GCGGGCAAGAATATGGATCGATCTGCCGGAAGGCGCCGAGGTAAACTTTGAGTATTTTGAGATCCCGGACTTGGACGGAAACTATCTCAACACCATGTTCGCCCCGCAAAGGGATACCGTCATATCCGCGGGAAATCCGTTTCTCCACGAGGCTTTTTTCACCTTTCACGGTTTTCGCTACATCCGTGTGAGCGGAATGGAGCATGTTCGCAAAGAGGATTTTACAGCGGTACTGCTGACAACGGATAAAGAAAACGCCGGAGCTTTTTCCTGCTCCGACGAGAGGCTGAACCGGCTGTATCAGAATGTACGCTGGTCCCAGTGGAACAACATGATGTCTGTTCCCACGGACTGTCCCTCCCGTGAAAAGGCCGGATGGACGGGCGACCTGCTGATTTACGCCAAGACGGCTTTACAAAACGAGAATGTCACGCCGTTTTTGACCAGCTGGCTGCGCAGCGTCCGTGCCGATCAGGCGGAAGACGGCACAGTCATGATCGTTTCCCCTTATGAGAAGCTTTATCACACCATGCTCCTGAACGTCGTTCAGGGTTTTGGAGATCAGGAACCGACCGGCGTCGCAGGGTGGAGCGATGCGATCGTCTGGGTCCCCTGGGACATGTACCGCGTCACCGGCAACGAGCTGATCCTGCGGGAAAACTACAAGGCGATGCTGGCCTGGGGCGAGTATATTCTCCGTACCGCGCGGGAAAAGCGCGGATCACTCGGTATTCCGGAAGAATACGATCAATTCTTGTGGAATACGGGCTTTCACTTCGGCGAGTGGCTGATCCCCTCTCAGCCGGTGGGAGGCTTTGAAATCTGCAAGGCGTCAGCGTTTTATATTGCGCCTTTCTTTGGTTATGAAACCATCCGAAAGCTCTCCCGCGTTGCCGATGCACTCCATGATGCGGAGAACAGCACGCGTTTTGCTCAAGCGGCAGAGCGCATGAAATGGGCTATCCAGGAGGGACTCATCAAAGGCGGGCATATGCCCGAGGATCTGATGGGCGCCTATGTGCTGGCCTTCGCATTCGGCCTTGTCCCGGAGGATCTGAAGAGATCGTATGCCGACAAGCTGGTGTCCCTGATTGAGAACAACAACAATTGTCTGGACACAGGATTTCTGGCAACGCCTTTTCTTTTGGATGTGCTTTCCGGCATCGGCCGGGAAGATCTGGCTCATGCGTTGATCTGGCAAAACAAAATGCCCTCCTGGCTCTATGAGGTGGAGCACGGCGCAACGGCAATCTGGGAGGCCTGGAACGCGGATGAAGCGCAGAAGGACGGCCGCTATGTCAGCTTTGATCACTATGCTTTCGGCTGCGTGGATGACTGGATCATGCGCAAACTCGGGGGGATCGACAGCGATGTTCCCGGTTTCTCTCATCTGATCATCGCCCCGGAGGTCGACAAGCATCTCAGCTGGTGCCATCGAAGCTTCGAAAGCGAAGCCGGTACGGTTGCAGTCCGCTACGACGAAAACGAACTTCATGTGACGATCCCCTGCAACACGACAGCCAGCGTGATCTGGAAAGGCCGCAAACACGAGATCGGCAGCGGGGAATACTGCTTCCGCTGAAGGGACGGTCAGCAAATATAGGAAGAACGGAAGCCTGTTGAACACAGACTTCCGTTCTTCCTACATGGGGATATTATTATTTCAGCTCGGCGATCTTCTTGTCAATATCCCAAAACCACATAGCGACAAAGCACGCAGCGCTAGCGATAGCGGGAACAATAAAGAGCAGGAAGGTTTCGGCGTTCAGCGCGCTCTGAGCCTGGACGGTCAGTTCTCCTTTATATCCGCCGGCAGCCAAACCCCAGCCAAGTATAGCAGAGCCGAGGCCGGTACCAACCTTCGAGCCAATAGAACTCACGGAGGTAACAAGTCCTTCATACCGTTCGCCGGTCTTGAGTTCCAGATAGTCGATGATATCAGAGGCAAAGGTGAAGATTGCAGCCACAAACGGTGCCAGAGAAACGCCGTGCAGAGCAGTGGAGACAAAGACTAAAATCACATTCAGGCTCTTGGCCCCGAGATAACCGATGATACCCCCCACAATTCCGATGACCGCAGCCACAAGCAGAACGTTCCGCTTGCCGTGTTTGGCAAACATCTTTGGAGCAAACGCCATCACGATGACTGCGACCAAAATGGAAATTATGGCAATGAGGGAATAAAGATCAGCATTGCCGAACACGTCACGGGTGAAGTATACGGCTGAGGAGAGGAAGATGCCGTTGATGATAAAAGCGAAGATGAAGACTAGAACCGTGATGTAAAAGTACTTGGTATGAACGAGCTCTCTCACGCCAAGCTTGAGATCGTGGGGCTGAGCCTTCTTTTCCTCAACCTCCTCCGTCGCGGAGATTTTTTCCTTCGTGCCGAAATAACAGATACCCTCGAACACCAGGCAGAGCACACAGTAGATCAGTGCGACGGAGGTCCAAGCGCTCTGCACCTTTTCACCGCCGCCTGCGGCCAGAAGACGCGGAGTGAGGATTGCAAGCAGCAGGCCGGCAATAAAGGAGAAGATGCCGCGCAGAGAGCTGACCTTGTTGCGATCCTCGCTGGTCAGGCTGATGCGGGGAAGCATGGCGTGATAGCTGACGTTGTTGATGGTGTAGGCCACGACCGTCAGCAGGAAGTAAGAAATGACGATCCAAGCGATCTTTGCGCCCATAGACATGGTGCCGGGGACATTGAAGACGAGGAGCTGGATGATGACCAGCGGGATGATGCTGCCGCCAAACCAGGGACGCGCCTTGCCCTTTTTGGACTTGGTGCGCTCGATCAGGAGACCTGCGCCGATGTCGCTGAAGCCGTCGAAAATGCGGCAGATCAGCATGATGGTTCCGATGAGGCCGGCGGAGACAAGCACGCTGTCCGTGTAGTACAGCGTCAGGAAGGAGGAGCAGAAGGTCCACACAAAGTTGGAGCCCAGATCTCCCAACGCGTATACTAAGCGCTCGCCGCCAGAGGTTGTCCCAAAGGGACGTTCTTTCTTTGCTTTCATGTCTCTTTTCTCCTTTGTGTTTTTTGTTTTACCTGTACTTGCTGATTTGTTTCTGCCTCTTCATTCAGACCTTCGCCTCGCGCAGCTCTTTCAGTTCACGACAAATCTTCTGGAACCGCACGGCAGCCTCTTCTTCGCTCCAGCCCTTTGCCCTGAACGCATTCTGAATGTTAACCCCGTTCCAGAGTTCCGCAAGGGACAGATCCGGCGCATAGTTGATGGCGACCACAGCGAGGATCTCGATGTCATCTTCGATCGCTTCATTGATTGCCCGGACCGCCGCCCGATCTTTGATGATGGTGCCGATCCCGCTCTTCTCGGAGATCCCGAAGGGATCCACGATCCGGATACGGGTCTCCGCCCTGCAGCAGATCGCTTCCGCGGAGGTCCCGACCAGAATGTCAAAGACTCCGGGCTGTACCATCCACTCGTGCCTCGGCAGATAATAGCCTGCGAAGGCGTCCCTGGAGAGGGTCAATTCCACCGTTTTTTCTTCACCGGGCTGCAGAAATACCTTTTGAAAGGCCTTCAGCTCTTTCTCCGGTCTGTCGTAGGCCTTCGAGCGGTCATGGACATAAATCTGGATGACCTCGCCGCCCGCTATGCTTCCGGTGTTCTTCACGGTCACATGGACGGGAACGTCCTCCTGCTCGATCCGCACACTTTCCGGAACCCGAACGTCCGTTACCTCAAACGTGGTAAAGCTCAGTCCGTGACCAAAGGGGAACAGGGGCTGAATATGTCTGGCGTCGTACCAGCGGTAGCCGACATAAATACCCTCGCCGTACCAAACTTCTTTGTTTTCACCGCCGTAGTTTTTATATGCCGGCGTGTCGTGGTAGTGCTTCGGCCAGGTGAGAGGCAGTTTGCCCGAAGGATTTACCTTTCCAAACAGAATGTCGGCAGTGACCTTGCCGCTCATCATCCCGCCGAAGAAGGGGCAGACGATCGCGTTCACACGCTCCGTGTATTCGGAAAGCTCTACCGGCCCGACAGAGTTGACGATCAGGATCAGCTTTCCGCCGAAGGCCTGCGCGTCCGACAGTGCCTGTTCCAACGCGTCCCGGTCATCCGCATCCATCTCCATATCCATGCGGTCGAGCCCTTCCGCCGCGTCCGCACCGACAGTGACGATCCGATAAGCTGCATTTCGCACACTCTCTCCGATCAGTACGTTTTCCTCTCCGATCAGCGCGCAGACACTGTCCTGCGGGTTGGTAACCAGATCCGTGGAAGCCGCAACACTTGCCGGGATCGCCACAAACTTCTTTCTCCGTTTTCCGTAGAATGCAACTTTTGCGTCTGTCGGGATCGGTTAGAAGAAAAAAAAGAGGAAAAAGATAATAATAAAGAAAAAGA
>CAMKAP010000181.1 GCA_946410505.1 uncultured Clostridia bacterium | reverse complement strand
GCTGTCCGAATGTCGCCCAGTTCCTCCAGCGTCGGATCAAGCTGAGAGGCAAAAGCCGCGGCAGCGGCGCGTGCAAAAGCCTCATTCGCGCTCACACTCGGAAAATCCACAGTTATGTAATTCTTGATGTTCATGCTTTTCCTCCTATCACTGCCAGCTGAACAAAGCGCTCGATTCCTGCGGCATCCAGGACGCGCCGTGCCTGGACGGAAGGATTCTCGATCCAGACTCTGCCTCCCAGATCCTGCATACGCCGATGAAGATTCACCAGCAGAGCTATCCCGGAGGAGTCCATAAAGCTCAGACCCGAGAGATCCAGCGCGCACTCCCTCGGAAGGTATTCGTCCAGATTCTCTCCGATTATCTCCATAACGGAACGCGCCTCATGGTGATCCAGCTCTCCCGACAGCCGGACCGTGAGCCGCCCGGAAGCGTAGCCCGTTTCAATATTCATACGCAAATCCCCATTCACAAAAAATAACACCGTGCAGTTGTCTGCACGGTGTTATTCTATCTGTTATTCTTTGCGGAATCTGTCGAATCGGAAAGCCTCAGCGGCTTCTTTCAGAACTGAGCGAGGCTGAGCTTCAGGTTTTCGATCAGCGCCTCCAGTTTTGCCTTCTTCTCCCGCTCGGCGTTGACGACCGCTTCGGGTGCACGGGTGACAAAATTCTGATTGGAGAGCTTGCCGATCTGGGCCTGCAGCTGCTTTTCGGCATTGGCCAGTTCCTTCTGAATACGGGCTTTTTCCTTCTCCAGATCCACCAGCTCCGCCATAGGCATGAACAGCCGGGCATTATCGGTTACCACGGAGACCATGCCCGCAGTATCGGCCGGAGCCTCATCCACAACGCTCACTTCGGAGGCGTAAGCCAGCTTGCAGATATAGCTTCTGCCGGCTTCAAAGGCGTCCTTCTTGTCCGTTGCGATAATCAGGTGCGCCTTGCGGGAAGGCGGCACATTCATCTCGCTTCTGCGGGCACGGACAGCCTTGATGGCGGTCATGACCATCTCGAAGTTTTGCTCGGCCTGGGGGAAGCTCAGCTTCTCTTCAAAGGCGGGGTAGCGCTGGATCATCAGAGCTTCGCCTTCGTGAGGCAGAGCCTGCCAGATCTCCTCGGAAATGAACGGCATAAAGGGATGCACCAGCTTGAGAATCTCGGTCAGCACATACAGAAGGACCTTCTGTGCTGCCAGCTTGGACGCCTCATCCTCTCCGTTGAGCCGGGGCTTGGTCAGCTCGATATACCAGTCGCAGTAGGAGTCCCAGATGAAGTCATAAATCTTGCCGGCGGCGACACCGAGCTCAAAAGCGTCCATGTTTTCGCAGACTTCTTTAACGGTGTCGTTAAGTTTGGACAGGATCCACTTATCCTCGATCTCCAGCGTCTCGGGCAGCTCGTTTTTGTCGATGCTCAGGTTCATCATCACAAAACGGCTGGCATTCCACAGCTTATTGCAGAAGTTCCGCATGGCCTCGCACTTTTCCACATAGAAACGCATATCGTTTCCGGGGGAATTGCCGGTGATCAGATTGAAGCGCAGAGCGTCGGCACCGTACTGATCGACCATTTCCAGAGGATCAATGCCGTTTCCGAGGGACTTGGACATCTTGCGGCCCTGGCTGTCGCGAACCAGGCCGTGGATGAAGACCGTGTGGAAAGGCTCCTTGTCCATCTGCTCCATACCGGAGAAGATCATTCGGGCCACCCAGAAGAAAATGATGTCGTAGCCTGTGACCATAACGGAGGTCGGATACCAGTAATTGAGCTCCGGCGTTTTTTCAGGCCAGCCCATCGTGGAGAAGGGCCAGAGCGCGGAGGAGAACCATGTATCCAGCACGTCCTCTTCGCGGGTGATCTTTTTGCTGTGGCAGGCCTCGCACTCACAGGCATCCGTGCGGGAAACGGTAATGTGGCCGCAGTCTTCACAGTACCAGGCAGGGATCTGGTGGCCCCACCAGAGCTGACGGGAGATGCACCAGTCGTGCACATTCTCCATCCAGTTCAGATAAGTCTTGGTGAAGCGCTCCGGCACAAAGCGAATACGCCCGTCCTTGACGACCTCAATGGCCTTCTTGGCAAGCGGCGCCATTTTCACAAACCACTGGGGACTAGTCAGCGGCTCCACCACAGTGCCGCAGCGATAGCAGCAGCCCACATTGTGGCTGTAGGGCTCAACCTTCACCAGGTATCCCTGCTCCTCCAGATCCGCCACAATGGCCTTGCGGGCCTCGTAACGATCCATGCCGTCATACTTGCCGCCGTTGATGATTTTCGCGTCCTCATCGATGCACTGGATCTGCTCCAGGTTGTGGCGCAAACCGACCTCATAGTCATTGGGATCGTGGCAGGGCGTCATCTTCACAGCTCCGGTGCCAAAGCCGAGCTCAACATATTCATCCGCAACGATGGGAAGCTTTCTGCCCACCAGCGGCAGGATCGCGTTCTTTCCCACCAGGTGCTGATAGCGCTCATCATCCGGGTGAACAGCCACGCCGGTATCGCCCAGCATCGTCTCGGGACGGGTAGTGGCGATGATGAATTCTTCATCGGAGTTTTCAATCGGGTAGCGGATATGCCAGAAATGGCCCGGCATGTCCTTGTACTCGACCTCCGCGTCGCTGAGAGCAGTGCGGCAGTGGGGACACCAGTTGATGATGCGGCTGCCTTTGTAGATGAGCCCCTTCTCATAAAGATCGCAGAAAGTCTCACGCACGGCCTTGGCGCAGACCTCATCCATCGTAAAGCGGTTGCGGTCCCAATCGCAGGAAACGCCCATACTCTTCTGCTGTTCGATGATACGGTTGCCGTACTGGTGCTTCCAGTCCCAGACGCGCTCCAGGAACTTATCACGGCCCAGATCGTAGCGACTCAGGCCTTCTTTTTCACGCAGCTCCTGCTCCACGCGGATCTGCGTTGCGATTCCCGCGTGATCCTGACCGGGAAGCCACAGCGCGGCATAACCCTGCATGCGCTTATAGCGGGTCAGTATATCCTGCAGCGCAGCGTCCAAGGCGTGGCCCATGTGGAGCTGGCCGGTGACATTGGGAGGCGGCATAACAATGGAAAAGGGCTTTTTCTCTGCATCGATCTCACCCTTGAACCAGCCGCCGTCCATCCAGAAATCATAGATTTTCTTTTCGACCTTTTTCGGTTCGTACACTTTCGGAAGCTCTTTCACGGCTCCCACCTCCTGATATAAGAATCAGAAACGCCCTGAGACGTTTCCGTCTCAGGGCGATATAACTACCGCGGTACCACCTGAATTCCGCCTTGCGGCGGCACTCTAACGGTTTTTAACGCAAACCATACGCCGGAACTACGCAGATACTCCTTCACTCCGGGCGCTCGGAGCCGACCTTCGACCGGGCTTCACAGGGACTTGCACCGTCCGTCCCCTCTCTGTGATCCGCCTTGGGCCTACTCCTGCTCGTCATAGCGCTGAAACACTGGAATTATAGAACAGATAATCGCTCTTTGTCAAGGCTTTTTCATCACTTGCCTGCCAGATAGTCACAGGCGGAGAGAGCGGCCACATTCCCCTCTCCCGCGGCCTTGGCAAGCTGATAAGGCTTGCCCGTGCAGTCGCCCGCGGCAAATACGCCGGGCACGGTGGTCTGCATTTTCCGGTCGACCACGATGGCGCCGTTATCATACACAAGACCGGGTACAAGTTTTGTGACGGAGACCGTGTCCTTAATGATGAACACACAGTCTACCTTGTGTTCCTCACCGGCATACACCAGCGTATCCGCTTTCAGTCCGCCGCGAATCTCATAGCGGCCGTTTTTCTCAAAGCGCAGCACACTGCAGCCGATGCTCTCAAGAAAGTCCGCGTCGTGCCTTGCTTCCTCTCCGCCGCCGACAACAGCCACAGTCTTTCCCCGGTACAGCATCCCGTCACAGGTGGCACAGTAGCTGACGCCGCGGCCGAGATAATCCGCTTCTCCCGGATACAGCTTCTCTCTTGTGATGCCCGCCGCGATGATCAGTGCCTTCGACATATAGTAGTCGCTGCCTACCGCCACGCCGAAGGTCTCCCCCATGGGCATTACGGAGATGGCGCGGCCGGTAATCATGACAGCCCCCGCCTCAGCCGCCTGTCTGCGGAAGAGCGCCGTCATTTCCGCTCCGGTCATAGGGGGAAGACCCGGGTAATTGGTAATTTTTTCTGCTTTGTACAGACTGCTCGTCTCCTCCTTGTTGGAAACGACAGCAACGCTTTTGCCGCGGTTTTTGAGCGTGAGCACCGCCGAAGTCGCCGCCGCACCGCCGCCAATGATAATAACGTCATAAATCTGATCCATTTTGCTTCTCCTTTAGTTGATTTCTGCTCTTATTTTATCACAGCGCCTTCCCATAATCAATCGCAAAATTTGATTGTATAAAATATATTTTATCCAT
>CAMKAP010000180.1 GCA_946410505.1 uncultured Clostridia bacterium | reverse complement strand
CTGGTCGGCCCCAAGGCGACGGGCAAAAACGTGTTGGCGGAAAACCTGGCGGCGGTGTTCGGACGCCCGGAGTGGGATATCTCCTTCTATCTGAATACGGATGCCGCCTCTCTCATCGGGACCGACACGTTTAAGAGCGGGCAGGTATCGCTGCGAAAGGGCCCCATTTACCAGTGCGCGGAAAACGGCGGCTTTGGCATCCTCGATGAGATCAACATGGCCAAGAACGAGTCCCTTGCCGTACTCCACGCCACGCTGGACTTTCGCCGTATCATCGACGTGCCGGGCTATGATCGCATCACGCTCTCACCGGCGACGCGCTTTATCGCCACCATGAACTACGGCTACGCGGGTACGCGCGAACTCAATGAGGCGCTGGCCTCCCGATTCATGGTGATCAATATGCCCATTATAGGAGCCGATGATTTGACGCGCCTGCTGCAAACCCAGCACCCGCAGTTGAAGCAGCAATACGCCGAGCAGCTCTCCGGCCTGTTTCAGGACATCCGGAAGAAATGCGAGAGCTCGGAGATCTCCACCAAGGCGTTGGATCTGCGCGGCCTGCTGGCCGCCATCTCCCTGGTGGAAAACGGCCTCACCGTGGGCCAGGCGCTGGAGCTCGGCATTGTCAATAAGTCTTTTGACGACTTTGAGCGGCAGCTTGTGTCCGATATGATCGCAACGCGCATTTCGGCAAAGCTCAACGCCTCGGAAATCTTTGATGGGACATGGACGAAGTAAGCGAGCTGCAGAAGCGCCGGGCAATCAACATGATCTGGAACGCCGCCCGGGATTACAGCTTCAGCCCGGATTTCAAGGCCTTTGATGATGAGGGCAGAGCGGAGCTCTACTGGAACTGCATCATCGGCGCGCTGCGGCGGCACTATGACTACCCCAAAATCGCCAGGGTCTTTGCATCCTTTGCGGTTTATGAGGAGGGGGACGAGTACGAGGGCCTGCTGTGGCTGGGGCTGGAAAACTGTGTTTATCTCCGGGAAGTCCCGGAGCGGCCCGCGCTGGCCGAACTGCGCCGGGAGTATGCGGAGCGTTTTGTGTCCACCTACGGGAGCCTCGCGCCGGAGGATTTCCACCTGTACGAGCATCTGGCCTACGGCCATTTTTGCCGCGTCCTGGGCAGGGAGGCCCCGGAAAACCCCTACGACAGGAGTTTGCTGGACGAGCTGGAGTTTCCTGCCGAGCTCACAACGGATGAGATCGTGGAACGGGCAAAGGAGCTTTTTGCCCGGTGGTTTCAGATCAATACAGAGGCAAAAAAGCGGGAGTTTCGTCTGCCCGGGTTTTCGCTGAAGCGGAAGCTGCGCGGTCGGGTGAGAAAACGCTATCGGAAATTCGGCATCGGGTTTGCGGACCATCCGGAGCACCTGTACAGCGAGGGAGACGGCAACAGCGGTGCGGAGATCGTGGATACGCGCACACGCATGACAGCCGAGGAGCTGCGTAGCTTCATGGCCGAAAAATACGGCAAATCCCTCTATGACCTGCGGCAGACCGCCGAGATCGAGCGCAGGCTCTGCACGGGAAATCACTTGAACTGCCACTTGCATTTCACCCGGGGCGAGCCGGTGCCGGGGCATATCCGCAACGGTTTCGAGGCTTTGCAGAAGGAGCGGGAGGCGGCGCAGATTGAGCGGAACCGGCACTATTATCAGGAGCATCTGGCGCAGAACTATACCGCCGTCCGAAAGCTCACCGAGAAGATCCAAAATTCTGTGCTGCTGCATCTGCAGCCTTCTCCGGTGAAGGCAAACGCGGGGACTTTGAACGGCGGAAAGGTCTGGCGGGCTGTGGAGCTGGGAGACGAAAAGGTCTTTATACGCGACGAGCAGGGGAATATGGGCGATCTGAGCGTGGACATTCTGCTGGACGCCTCCACTTCCCAGAAGCGGCGGCAGGAGATCGTCTCCAACCAGGGCTTCATCATCGCGGAGGCACTGCTCAACTGCGGCGTTCCCTGCCGCGTATCGGCCTTCTGCTCCATGACGGGCTATACGATCCTGCGCATCTACAGGGAGTACCATGAACAGCGCGGCGCGAACAGCCGCATTTTCGACTACGTCTCCAACGGCTGCAACCGGGACGGGCTTGCGATCCGCGCCATGCACGATCTGATGAATCGGACCGGCTATGAGCACAAGATTCTCATCATCCTCTCGGATGTGAAGCCTAATGACATCCGCCGCATCCAAAGCCGGGACGGCTCCGAACCGATTCCTTATGAGGAGGGAGCCGGCGTAACGGACACTGCTTATGAGGTGCGCCGGGCGCGGGCGGATGGGATATCGGTCATCTGCGCCTTCACAGGGGACGACGAGGATCTCCCCTCTGCGAAACTTGTCTACGGGCGGGATTTTGCCACGATCCGCTCACTCGACCGTCTGGCGGACAGCATCGGTCTGCTGCTGCAGAACCAGATACGAAACCTGTAAAAACGGACGCCCGGCGGCGTCCGTTTTCCTGTTATTCATCCTTTGCAGGCGGGTACTCGTTGCAGAGCAGACGGTAAGGCGGCTCGTCCTCCTCAATGGCGGGGAAGCGGCCAACCGGTGGATTGAAGCGGTTGTCGCTATTGTCGTCGTTGCACTGACTCACTTCGCCCAGCAGCACCGGGCCGGTACCCGCCTCCACGCTGAAATCATGGTACAGAAACTGCTGGATATGGATGCTCTCCCCGGGAGTGAGGCGGATCTGCGTGCCGGCGGGGACGGTGTACGTGCGGCCGTCTGTGTGGACCGTGACAGGGGATTCATAGTCGATCTCCTCATCCGGCAGACTGTTGTATACCCGGATCAGTACGTTGCCGCCCCCGCGGTTGATGATGTCCTCGGTCTTGTACCAGTGGAAGTGGTTTGGCGCATACTGGCCCTCTTTCAGGTACAGCAGCTTTTCCGCATAGACTTTGGGGTACTTGTCCGCCATGGCGCGATTGCCGTTGCGGATGGTGATGAGCGAGAAGCCGAAGCGGTCAAAATCCCCCATGCCGTAATCGGTAATGTCCCAGCCCAGCATACAGTCGCGCACTTCGTCATACTCATGGCCGAGCTTCTGCCAGTCCTCCGGCGTAAAAGCGCAGAAGGGCGGCAGGTAGCAGCAGTATTTTTTGCACATGGCTTCCAGCTCACGCAGGGCTTTGTTGATCTCGGAACGTTTCATTTCTTTAGCCCCTCTTGTATGTTCGTAATAATCATTATAAGCATCCAAGTTAAGCCTGTCAATCTGCGCATGGCGGCAAAGCAGCTCGGTCTCCCTCTTGCCTTACAGGGAAAAAGCCGTTATAATTTAGAATAATATGAGGGGGCGAGAATATGAACAATCCTTTCTTTGAAAAAATCCATGGGAAGTTCGGCTTTGGGTGCATGCGCCTGCCGATGATCGGGGAGAATGTGGATCTGACGCAGTTTGAAAAAATGGTGGACGCTTTTCTTGCTGCGGGGCTCAACTATTTTGACACGGCCCAGGTCTACATCGGCGGCCAGAGCGAGACGGCGCTGCGGCAGTGTCTCACATCCCGCTATCCCCGTGAGTCCTTCGTCCTGACGGACAAGCTCAGCGGAAGCTGCTTCGAGACGGAGGAGGACATACGCCCGTTCTTCCAGAGTCAGCTGGAAGCCTGCGGCGTTGAGTATTTTGATTTTTATTTGATGCACGCCCAGAACGCAAAGAATTTCCTCAAGTACAAGGCCTGTCGGGCGTATGAGACGGCCTTTGAGCTCAAGAAAGAGGGCAGGATCCGCCATGTGGGCATCTCCTTCCACGATTCTGCCGAGGCGCTGGATCAGATCCTGACAGAGTATCCCGAGATCGAAGCTGTGCAGATCCAGTTTAACTACGTGGACTACGAGGATGCCGTCGTACAGAGCCGCAGAGTCTATGAGACGGCCGTAAAGCACGGAAAACCCGTCATCGTCATGGAGCCTGTCAAGGGCGGCAAGCTTGTAGACCTGCCGGATGAGGCCCAGGAGATTTTCGACGCGCTTCACGGCGGCAGCAACGCAAGCTATGCGATCCGCTTTGCCGCGGGCTTTGAAAATATGATGATGGTACTCTCCGGCATGTCCACACTGGAGCAGCTTAAGGAAAACGTGAGTTATATGGCGGATTTTCGGCCGCTCAGCGACGAAGAGCTGACCGCGGTCGAGCAGGTGCAGAAGATTTTCCGCAGCCAGGGGCTGATTCCCTGTACGGCCTGCCGCTACTGCGTGGACGGCTGCCCCATGCAGATCCCTATTCCGGACCTTTTCTCCGTCATGAATGAGAAAAAGAAATTCCCCAAGTCTGACTACACCGGAGTTTATAAGTTCAGAACCAACGGAAAAGGAAAAGCCTCCGACTGTATTCGCTGCGGCGCCTGCGAGCGCATCTGTCCCCAGCATCTGCCGGCCCGCAAGCTCCTGGAGGAA
>CAMKAP010000179.1 GCA_946410505.1 uncultured Clostridia bacterium | reverse complement strand
TCTCCAGCGGGTCACCCTCGCGGATGCGCATGGTGCGGCGGATCTCCTTGGGGATCACGACCCGGCCAAGGTCGTCGATTCTGCGCACGATTCCGGTTGCTTTCATATGCAAAATCCTCCTGCGTTTCTATCTAATTTCTCAGATAGTATTTGCAGGAGGCGTTTTGTTATACAGAATAGCCGCTGCCGTTCGCGGGATGGAAACCAGTAATATGCACAAAAAATCGGAGAATAATTTGTGGAAAACAGCCGATTTTTGGGCAGCTTTGGCCTTGCAATCCGGGGAGAAAAAGACTATAATGCGCGCGAACTTGAGAAAGGAGGCAGAGAGACCTGAGTGAAGATCGTCAGATCTCCCAGGTTTTCGAGCTCGAGAGCGCGTCCCGTTTTCCCAATCTGCTGAAGGATAAGGATTTTGTGTCTTACAGTTGGACGCTCCCCTTCTGCAACCTGTGAGGAAGCGCAGGCAGTTTCTGCGTCAAGCATCGGCACTGCTCACAGCTCTGCCGTGAACATAGATCGACCCCCTGAGGGGCAGAAGCCCCACAGGCTGGAGACATCCCGCCGGGATCCGCAAACGGATCAGGCGGGTATTTTTATATGACACAGGGCGGACGCAACAGCGTCCGCCCTGTTTTGCTTCTGTTCAGAGTATGATCCGGCGCTCCGTTTTATTTTTTGCGTTTCTTGCTCGCGTACCAGAACATCCAGATCACGATACAGATCAGGACCACGGCCACCGCGATGCCGAGGATCAGGTTGAAGAGGCTGCCGACGATGCCGGCGGTGCCCTGGATCAGCTTCACGATCAGCATGAAGCCGAACACCAGCACGGCGATCAGGACCACCAGTCGGGAAATTTCCTTGGTGCTCATAATAGGTCTCCTTCCGTTTCCGCCGCTCCTCAGGGATCCCCCAGGAGCTTTTTGATCTGTTTCTCACTTGCCTCCGGGCAAAGCGACCGGAGCCGGGCATAGACCCGTTTTTTGGAATCCGCCGGGTCCTCCCGGTAGGCGTCCTCCATAAAATCCTCGCCGAAGAGGGTTTCCGGCGCCGCATATTCTGCCACGCCCCAGCCATATTCTTTCCCCAGCTTGTCGCGCATATATACGAAGTCCCCGATTACCGCATAGCACTGCATCTGCAGGCGGGTGATGCGCCCGTCAAAGCCCTTCTCGCCGCCGGGGCCGAAGCCGGAGAGGGTCTTGAGCTCCCTGCTCAGAAGGCTGCCGCGCTGCTGCAGGGTATCGAAAATTCGCTTATCGGCGGCAGGGGCGAAACCGTCGTCATACAGGGCGTCAAAATCGTAGCCGTTGCGGCGGTAATTGGCAAAGACCGGAAACCAGTCCCGGCTGATAAAGCCCGCCCGACCGTGGAAAAACTTCCCGTACACGCACACGCCCGAGCGGGCCACGGGGCCCTTCCATTCCCAGGGGCCGTCCTCCGTGTCGGAAAACCAGAGCCGGGGCGGCGTATGCTCCGCAATGGAGAAGCCGGGGATCTCATTTTTGAAAAAAGGGAGAAAACCCAGACGCCGGACCGTGTCCAGGATCGCCTGCGGGCTTTCGATCGCCGCGATGCGCTCCATACTCAGCCGAGGCGCTCGAAGCCGTCGTTGGGCTGGGCCTTGGGCTTGGGCGCGCCCTTGCGCAGATTGCAGATCATGGCCCAGTTGTAGAGCATCAGCAGCATGGCCGTACCCAGCAGCATCAGCTGCATACCCATATAGCGCTCGTCCGCCAGACACAGCAGGCACAGCAGGCCCCCCAGCATGGCGTCAAAGCGGGCGCGGCGGGGCTTGGCGGCACCGAAAGCGAAGCCGGCGATCCGTGCAAAGGCAAACATGACCACAGACACGGTGAGCATCTCCGGTACATAGGACCAGAGCACGCTGTTGATGGAGTTGATGCGGTAGAGATACACAAGCCAGGCTGCGAAGAGGATCACAGGCGGCAGGGACACGAGGCAGAGGAGCCCGGTGCGCTCCTCCTCCCGGTGGGCAAGCTCCAGCAGCAGCGGCGCACTCACGCCGGAGACGGCGCCCATGGCGGACAGGACGCGCAGGAAGCGGACAAATTTGTCCGTCTCCGACTTGGCGAGCAGCGCCAGCGCGCCCACGACCACGATCCCGCCGGCCAGCCAGCAGAGGACGCTGAAGAGCCTGTAATCGTTTTTCAGCGCGGGGACGAGAGCGTCCGGCACGTAGAGCTGCTTCTGGTCGTCCTGGTTCAGAAAGCGCAGGAACACCACCGCGGCGGCGATGAGAAAGGCGGGCACCATGATGTTAAAGGCGCTTGGGTTCACAAGGCCCTGTTCATTGAAGGCGATCATGACCTGCAGCCAGCGCAGAAAGACGCCGAAGGCGCCGCCGCCGGCCACATAACAGGTGATCTCCAAAGCTTTTTTCTGCATATTGTAGCTTCCGTTTCCATAAGAATTGATAGGCGAAGGTTGGTCAGAGAGAAGTTGCGTACCTTTGATTTTATACTGAAAACGCCCCTGCGTCAAGCCTGCGGGCTCTTTTTCGGGAGGCGGGGAGGAACACATGAAGAAGACGATCCTGTGTGCGTATCTGGGGCTGCTGCTCTGCTGGCTGCTGGCGCAATTCCAGCCGCCCGGCGGGGAGGCGGCGACGGTACCGTCCGCCGCGCCGAGAGCAGAAAGCGAAGCGCCTGCGCCCGCGGCCGCACTCCCAACCGCCGGGCGGCGGAGCACACTGCGGCTGCTGCTGCCCGACGGGAGTGTCGCGGAAAAGGACATGCAGGACTACCTCCCCGGGGTGTTGGCTGCGGAGATGCCGGCGGATTTCCCGGAGGAAGCGCTGAAAGCCCAGGCGGTGGCGGCCCGGACCTACGCGCTCTACTGCGCCGATTCCCGCAAGCACGGCGATGCGGACGTCTGCACAGACCCGGGCTGCTGCCAGGCCTGGCAGGACGAGCAGGCACAGCGGGATAAGTGGGGCGGCGACTATGAGCGCTGCGCCGCGCGCCTTGCCGCGGCTGTGGAGGAGACGGCCGGACAGGTCCTGCTTTATGAAGGCGCGCCGGTCTTTGCGGCCTTTCACGCCTCCTCCGCCGGGGCCACCGAGGACTGTGGTCAGGTCTGGAACCCCCGGCCCTATCTGGTCAGCGTCTCCAGCCCGGAGACCGCGGAGACGGTCCCCAACTTCATCAGCAGCCTGCGCTGTGCGCCGCTGGACTTCCGCGACACCGTCCTCTCCGCTTTTCCGGAGGCGGACTTCTCCGGCCCTGCGGAGACGTGGCTGGGGGAGCTTCAGCGGGATGAGAGCGGCCGCGTCGCCTCCCTTGTGATCGGCGGGCAGGAGATCCGCGGCACCGTGCTGCGCAGCCTCTTTTCCCTGCGCTCCACGGCCTTTATGCTGGAGTATACGGCGGATGGCTTTGTGTTCACCGTGGCGGGCTACGGCCACGGCGTGGGCATGAGCCAGTACGGCGCCAAGCTCCTGGCCGAGGACGGCATGGACTACCGGGAGATCCTGGCACACTATTACTCCGGTACAGAGCTGGCGGAGAGCGGATCGTAAGGTACCGTTTTTCTCCGACCACCCAGAGGCGGCAAGCTGTGAAAATCAAGACCCATTTCTCTTTCCTCTTGCGGAAAGAGAAACGGTTCTTGTACTCCAAAGAGAAAGGCAACAAGGGGAAGTTGCCCACCTCGCCGCAAATGCCATTTGCGGGCCTGTTTCACAGCGGCCCGCCAATGGCGCGGCTGCGGAAATTGCGTGCCGCCTGCCTCTGCCACCGGCAGCGGCGGCCCGCAATTCCCCTTGACCCCTCACAGAAATGGGGAGTCTAAGGGCAGAACCGGGGTCGCCGCTAAAGCAGGTTCGCGTGGCTGGTGACACCGCATACCGCTGCCGCTCCCCGGTACTCCTGACGCAGAGAGTTGGCCGCTCCGGGCCGCGGCTCGCCGGGAGGGTCGTTTCGGGCTGTCGAGCCGCCGTGCGGTGCTTTTGAGCGCCGCGATCTGTACGCCATAGCGGCAGCGGACACCCGGGCGCACCGGGCATTCCAACACTCGGACGGCGGCGACCCACGCTCAGACCTTGTGTTCCCTTCTCTGACAAGCGCCTTTTTCTTTCTTACACCGGGCGCGGCGCGTTCTTTCTTTTTGGGCAAGCTCCAAAAAGAAAGAATGGGGGGCGCATCTACGCATCCTGCCGCCTCCGAGCAGCCGAAACAAAACCTATATGTTTTTGTTCCACGCAAAAAAGCTCCCGTTCTTCGGAACGGGAGCTTTTTGCATCCGTATGGGGAAGATTACAGCTGCTTCTGCGCGTTGATCTTCACGCCGGGGCCCATGGTGGAGGCGGTGACGCAGGAACGGATGTACTGGCCCTTCGCGGCGGCGGGCTTGGCCTTGTTGATGGCGCCCAGCAGAGCCACGTAGTTCTCATACAGCTTCTCAGCGCCGAAGCTGACCTTGCCGATGGGGCAGTGGATGATGTTGGTCTTGTCCAGAC
>CAMKAP010000178.1 GCA_946410505.1 uncultured Clostridia bacterium | reverse complement strand
ATTTCATCGCGCACATACTCTGCGTCCGCTTTACAGTCGGCATGGAGGATCATGAACTCCGTTCCGTCGGCTTTGCACCGGCTGAGATCATGCACCACACCGTCGACGATGCTCCTGAGAGCGGCTTTGCGGCCGCGGGCTTTCTTTACCACGTCCAGCGTTCCGCCATCCGGTACATAGAGTACGGGCTTGATGTTCAGCAGAGAACCCACCAGCGCCGAGGCGTTGGAGACGCGGCCGCCGCGCTTGAGATAGTTGAGATCATCCACCGTAAAGCGGTGCGCGATCTTCAGCTTGTTTTCCTCGCCCCAGGCGATCACCTGCTCAAAGCTCTCTCCCGCCTCCTGCAGCTTCACCATGTTCCTGACCAGAAGGCCCAGGCCGCCGGAAATGCAGCGGGTGTCCATCACGTAGAGTCGCCGCTCGGGGTATTCGTTCCGCACAGTCTCCGCCGCGCGCCGGGCATTCTCATAGGAAACGGACATTTTCTCGGACATGTCGAGAAAAATCACGTCCTTTTCCTGCTCCAGCAGGCCGCGAAAGAAATCGTAATAGCTGTACTCGTTGATCATGGAGGTTTTCAGCTCATCGCCCCGGCGCATCCCGGCGTAGATGGCGGCACGGGACTCCTCCCGGCAGTCGTCCTCCCGGGGCAGTTCGTTCACGGTAAAGCTGTAGCGGATGAACGGAATGGCGTGGGCATCCAGATAGTCACGGGTCAGATCGGCGGTCGATGAGGTTGCAATGATGTAGTCAGGCATCGTTTTCTCCTTGTTCTTCCAGTTTTTTCAGGGCTTCCCTCTCCAGGTTGCCCTCATTTCCATGGCAGAGCGGATCGTTCCACCAGAAGCTCATGGTCTTGTCATAGTGGTCATAGTCAAATTGCTCGCGCAGCTTTGCATATCGCGGCACCCAGATACCGGGAGGATCCTCCCGCCAGGTCTCCGTGACGCAGGTCTGCGTCCACCAGTTGATGGTCGTGTCGGGCAGCACCTTCTTCAGGTGCTCGATGTACTCATCCGGTATGTAGGTGTACTGCCCGATCCAGAGGCGCTCAAGCTCCTTGCAGTTTTCCAGGAACTCGTAGTTCTTCACCTCGTAGAGCTTGCAGATATTGAGGTGGTGCAGATGCGTCATCCCAGCCAGCGGCGCAAGATCCAGTTCTTTCCCGGGATGGGGCTGGATCTCACAGAGCTCCAGATACTCCATCTTGGTACAGCCGCTCAGCGGCGTCAGATCCCGGAAGGGCATAATGGCCAGGATGCAGGCTTCCAGCTCGGGCATGTTCTCGATAAAGCTGATGTCCGAAAGGTCTGGATTGTGGCCCAGATCCAGGAAGCGCACTCTGGTGCAGTATTTCAGATCCTGACAGTTATCGTCTTTCACATGGTTCGTGGCATAGATGCGCTCGGTGTCGGTCCGCACGCTGAACTCCTTGCCGAACCAGATGCGCCAGTTGATTTCGACCTCCGGAAACGCCTCGCGGAGCCTGCTCATCGCCTCACTGGAAACTCCGCAGGAATCCATATCCAGGGATTTGCAGTGCGGCATGCAGCGCAAGAGTCGGGCGACCATGGCGCCTTCGTCCTCCATGGGAACGTACTTGAGGTCCAGTTCCGTGTCCATGGTGCTCAGCTCCTTGCCCCAGAGCGTAAAGCGATAGACGAAATCGACCTCAGGGAAAGCCCGCCGCAGCTGCCACAGGTTTTGCAGGCTCAGGCCCCTGGCCCCCTGCTTTTCACCCAGATCCACCGTGTGGAGGTTGGGCATTTCACCGAGAAGCGCAATGGTGCGCTCCAGATCTGTACGCAGCAGTCCGGGCAGCCGAATCTTGATCTCAGAGCCGTGGTAAACGCTGCCGTTGGGAAACACAAGGTCGCCGTCTGCATTGCGCAGCGGTTCTGCCGTGGGGACAGGCTCCTCCGAGGCCTGAACCGGCGTTTCATCCGGCACGGCGCTCTCCGTCACGGGAGGCGCGCTCTCCGTACCGCAGGCGGCCAGCAGGAGGCAGAGCATAAGCAGGATAAGAACAGATAATAATCTCTTCATAGCTATCAGCGATATACAAAGTAGTTCGGATCGTTACTGTAGGTACTGCAGGAGTAGGGATAGCTGGCATACTCAAACTGCTCGCTGAGCAGCGTATAGCGGGGATGCGGCGTGCCGTCCGGATTCTGGCGCCAGGAGCCGAGGCTGCCCGTTTTTTCCGTTGTATTGATCTCCGTATTGGGCAGAGCCTTGCGCAGCTCTTCGATCCCCTCGGGCGGGATGTCGTTAAAGGCGCCGATCCAGAGGCGCTCCAGACCCGTCAGGTTTTTCAGCACTTCCCAGTTCTTCACGTGGTGCATTCTGCAGATGTTCAGGTGCTTGAGATTCGTCAGTTCCCCCAGCGGCGCCAGATCCATGACTTCCCCGTAGTTGAGGAAGAACTCCGAGACCTCCAGAAATTCCAGGTTCTTACAATTGGCCAGAGGGCTGAGATCGCGCCAGGGGCTGATGGCAATGACGGCCACCTCAAGATCCGGCATGTAAGCCATAAAGCTCAGATCCGTAAGCGCTGTGTTGTGGCCGATGTCCATGTATTTGATCCTTGTTGCATACTTCAGATCCTTTGTATTCTCGTTGGTCAGGTGATGGTTCAGATTGGACGCAAGGATCCGCTCGGCGTCTGTACGGATGCTGCAGTCAGTTCCGAACCAGATGCGCCAGATCACTTCCATCTGCGGATTCTCATCCCGGATCTGTGCCATGCTCTCGCTGGAGACGCCGCAGAAGTCCATGTTCAGGAAGTTGCAGTGCGTCATACAGGGCAGCACCTCGCGCACAGCCGCACCCTCATCGTCCATTTTGATGTGGTCCAGCTCCATGCGTTCATCCAGCGTAGAAAACTCCTTGCCCCAGAGCGTAAAGTGATAGTCAAAGTCCAGCGCAGGCAAGGCCTCCTGCATGCTGTGAATATCTTCAAAGCTCAGCCGCTCTTCCTCACCCTCGCTGCCAAGCAGAACGGTATGGGCGGCGGGCATCTGCCGCAGCAGTTCAATGGCTTCCTCGACGCCCTCATGGCTGAGCCCGCTCAGATCGACCTTGATCTCATAGTCGTAATGCTCCGAGCCGTCGGGAAACAGCAGCAGCGCAGGCGTGGGCTCCGGAGTTGGTTCCGGTGTGGGTTCCGGCGTCGGTTCCGGTGTGGGCTCCGCCGCAGCTTCCGATACAGGCGCTGCCGGCTCGGCCGGCGCTGTTTTTTCTACGCCGCAGGCGCAAAAGAGTAAAAGTGAAAAGCAGAGCAGAATGCCGAAGATTTTTTTCATGGTCCCTCTCACTCCAAAACAGTCATTTGAATCAGGCGAGGGTATTATACTCCCTCTCAGCGGAAAAAGCAAAAAATGTTTGCATTTCCTTGGCAGGCCCGGTCTGCTTGACGTGCGTGCCAAGCGTGCTATTATATAGGAGCGCTGCAAGCGCAGAACAAAACAGCACGGCAAATCGCCCTGCGGCCTTTCGCCGCAGAAGCTTTGATCATCCGGTGTTGGGAAAAGGTGAGGCAAATGGCATATACAGTCGAAGTGATCCGCAGCAGGCGGAGCAGCATGGCCCTGCAGGTGCGTCCGGACGGCAGCGTTCTCGTTCGGGCGCCGCTGCGCACGGGGATGCCTGTTATCCGCGCCTTTGTGGCCCAGCACAGCGACTGGATCGAAAAGCAGCGAACAAAGCTCGCCAATACGTCGGCGGTCGAAAAGCTGAGCGAAGAAGATCTCGCTGCCCTTCGCCGTGAGGCCGCGCAGTACTTCGCTGCCCGAGCCGCGTACTACGCCCAGCTTGTGGGCGTTCGCTTCGGTCGGATCACCATACGGTGCCAGAAGAGCAAATGGGGCAGCTGTTCTGCTGCAGGCAACCTTAATTTCAACTGTCTTCTGATGCTGGCACCTGAGGATGTTCGGGATTATGTTGTCGTTCATGAGCTCTGTCACCGGCTGGAGATGAACCATTCCGAGGCCTTCTGGCAGAACGTGGAACGGGTGCTGCCAGAATGGCGGGAGCAGCGCCGATGGCTGCGGGAGCACGGAGACGCTCTGATGGCCCGTATCCGCTGACTTCAAACCCGGAAAAGACAGCGCCGCGATTCACAGGAGCCGCAGCTCTGATCCTATCGTCATTGCACTCCCCCGGCTACGCGCATCGTACAGCCAGCGCTTGAAAAAAGAGCCTGCGGGTGGTAAGATGAGGCATAAATCATACTGATGGAAAGGAGTCCTTCCATGAAAAAAGAACTGATACAGGACATCGAATGTTTTGCCGAGGCGAATGCCGAGGCTGTTTTCCGGGATATTGCCCGCCTTGTTGCGGTAAACAGCGTCGAAGCCGCCCCCGAAGCCGATGCGCCCTTCGGCCGCGGTGCGCGGGATGCGCTGGATCTCGGTCTGAAGATCGCCCGTGAGCTGGGGCTCGACACCGTAGACTGCGAGGGCAGGATCGGCTATGCCTCCGTCGGCGGCAACGGGGATCGCTAC
>CAMKAP010000177.1 GCA_946410505.1 uncultured Clostridia bacterium | reverse complement strand
GGCGCGGATGCACTGTATTTGACGGGGGAGTTTAACGGCTGGGATGCCCAGTCTCACCCGCTTACAAATGTTGGCGGCGGGAACTGGGAACTCCGCCTGCCCGCCGATGCGCTGCATGACGGCATGCGCGTGAAAACCGTTGTCAGAAACGGCGAGCGGCTGACCTGGCATATCCCCCTGTACGCGCGCCGTGTGATCCAAGATCCCACGAGCTTTGAGTGGATTTGTGAAGTCTGGGATCCCGTCGACCCGTATCCCTGGACGGATGCCGGCTTTACGGCGGACCCCACGGTGTTCATTTATGAGTGCCATGTGGGCATGGCCACGGAGGATTATCGGCCCGGGACGTATCGGGAATTTGCCGATCAGGTGCTGCCGCGGATTCAGGATCTGGGCTACAACACCATTCAGCTCATGGCGGTCATGGAGCATCCCTACTACGGCTCCTTTGGGTATCAGGTCTCCAATTTCTTCGCTGTTTCCAGCCGCTCCGGTCTGCCGGAAGATCTGAAATATCTGGTGAATAAGGCGCACGGCATGGGAATTGCGGTGCTGCTGGATCTGGTACACTCCCACGCGGTGAAGAACACCGTGGAGGGTATCAATGAGTTTGACGGCACGGACTACCAGTTCTTCCACGCGGGGCCGAGAGGGGACCACCCCGCCTGGGGAACCAAATGCTTCAACTACGGCAAGCATGAGGTGCTGCATTTCCTTCTTTCCAACCTGAAATTCTGGATGACAGAGTTTCATCTGGACGGCTTCCGCTTTGACGGCGTGACCTCCATGCTCTACCACAACCACGCCCTGGGCAGCGCTTTTACCAATATGCGCATGTACTTCTCCATGAATACGGACACGGAGGCGGTCACATATCTGCAGCTGGCCAATGAGCTGATCCGGGAGATCAATCCCCATGCCATCACCATAGCGGAGGATATGTCCGGCATGCCCGGGATGTGCGTGCCCGTACGCGACGGCGGGATCGGATTTGATTACCGCCTTGGGATGGGGCTTCCGGATATGTGGATCCGTCTCATCAAAGAACAGCGGGATGAGCATTGGAGTCTTGACTACATATGGCATGAACTGACCGTACGCATGGCGCGGACCGTCGGCTATGTGGAGAGCCACGACCAGGCGCTGGTGGGGGACCAGACGGTGATTTTCCGCCTGGCCGGCGCAAATATGTACACGGATATGGACAGAGCCTGCCACAACCCGGTGATCGACCGCGCCACCGCGCTTCATAAGCTGCTGCGTCTGCTGACGGCCTCGGCGGGAGGCAGCGGGTATCTGAACTTTATGGGCAATGAGTTCGGCCATCCCGAATGGATCGACTTTCCGCGGGAGGGAAACGGCTGGAGTTATCAGTACTGCCGCCGTCAGTGGAGCCTTGTGGACAACGGCTATCTTAAATATGAGCTGCTGAACAATTTCGACCGGGATATGATCCACGCCCTGCGGGAAAACAACGTGATGTGCGAGTGGGCACCGACACTTCGGCTGATGCGGCAGCAGGACCATATCTTGGCCTTTGAGCGCGGCGGGCTGGTATTTGTCTTCAACCTGGATCCGCAGTTTGCCCATGAAGATATGATCATCCCCGTGAGCGTCGGCCGTGACCATGAGGTTCTCTTTACCACAGACGATAAGCTCTACGGCGGCTTTGAGCGGATCGGCCACGAGCTGCGCTCGGCGTATATTGAAGGGCATGTCGGCCCTGCGCTGGAACTGGGGCTGCCGCCGCGGACGGCCATGGTTCTGCGGCCTGTGGCGCCCACTGAGACATGAGAGCGCTGGAGCGGGAGGTCTGCTCCGTCATTTGCTCCCATCAGGGAATCCGGGCGCGGGAGATCGCGCAGGTGCTCGGCACCGATAAGCAGAGCGTGAATCACATTCTCTATACCTCTCCTTTGATGAAGGAGCTCTGCTGGCAGGATCGGGATTGGCGGTGGCACGGGATCGTCTGTCAAAGCATCCCGCACGAGGGCCTGGAGGAGTTTGCCGCCTGGTATGGGCGCGTCAGGTCTTTTCTGTCCCTTACGGAAGAACAGTGGATGGAACAAATGACGGCCGGCTGCGTCAATATCGGCAGGAACCTGAACGATACCCGCGGGCTGCTGCATTCGTTCCGCGACTGCCGCGAGCAGATGACGGCGCTGTTTGCCGATCTGCGGGAGATGGCAGGGGAGAGCTGTCTCGAATGGGAGATCGCCTTTGAGCTTCGTCTCAAGCGCTCACGCCATGTGCGCATCTATGCCGATGTGCTTGTCATCACGGAGAACCGGGTGTTCTCGCTGGAATTCAAAATGAAGGATACTGTAGACCCGGCAGAGGTTTTGCAGGCGGCAAAATATGCCCCGTATCTGGAGATTGTTTTCGGGAAAGACTGGGAAGTGATCCCCGTCCTGGTGTTGACGAAAGCCTCGGAGCTGTTCTTCTTTGCGTCGATTGGTGATTCGGACAGTGTTTTGCCGGTCTGCTCCGGTGATATGCTTTTTAATGTGTTCGACGAGTATCTGGGTTTCCTGAACTGAAAAGGAGGGATTAAACATGTACATGTACTCCCGTTTCGATTTTTACTATCTGCTGACGCTTGTAATGTTTGTCGTCAGTCTGATCTGTTCCGGCGTGGTGAAGAGCCGCTTTGCGAGGTTCGCCAAGGATCGTCCGCGCAACGGCATGACCGGCGCGATGGCGGCCGAACGCATCCTCCGCGCAAACGGCATCAGTGACGTGCAAATTGTCCCCATCGGCGGTACCCTTTCGGATAACTATGACCCGACACGCAAGGTGCTGAATCTGTCCCAGGCTGTCTATGGCGACAGCAGCGTTTCTGCCGTGGCCGTAGCGGCTCACGAGTGCGGGCATGCGATCCAGCATGCGCAGGCCTACCCGCTGCTGATGCTGCGCAAGGCCCTGGTGCCGGTCTGCAACATCGGCTCGATCGGCTCATATATTGCGATCCTGGCTGGACTGTTCCTTCAGATGAGCGGGCTCATTGTCTTTGGCGCGCTGCTTTTCTCCGGCATCGTGCTCTTCAATCTGGTGACGCTCCCGGTAGAGGTGGACGCCTCCCGCAGAGCGCTTGCGGAAGTGGAGCGTCTGAACCTGCTGACGGAAGAAGAGCTGCGAGGCGGACGCAAGGTTCTGACTGCCGCGGGCATGACGTATTTCATTTCGCTCGTTTCGTCCATCGTTCAGCTTCTTCGTCTCCTGAATCTGGCGAACAGACGCAGATAACAGAAACACGATAAGTTTACAAACCAAAACCCCATTTGCTGTCAGTTGGTGACTGACGGGCAAATGGGGTTTTCTTATGAAGAAATCCGATATCTCTTATTCCTCCGGGAGCTTGCATACGTCGATCCATTCTATGGCTTTGGAATAGCGGAACAGTTCATCCAGATTCAGCTCAATGGCGCTGTTGGCGCTGCCCACAGCGGGGAATACAGTGGTAAAGCGCTTAAGACTCTCATCCAGATACACAGGGATCCCCTCGTTGCAGCCGAAGGGGCAGACACCGCCGACAGGATGCCCCACCAGCTCCAGCACCTCGTCGGCTGACAGCATTTTTGCCTTCATGTGGAATTTGGATTTAAACTTGTGGTTGTCAATGCGCGCATCGCCTGCGGCGAGGATCAGCATGCAGCCGTCCGCAGTTTTGAAGGACAGGGTCTTTGCAATCCGCGCGCCTTCCACACCCAGAGCCTGGGCGGCAAGCTCAACTGTCGCAGAGGAGACTGTAAACTCCTGGACACGATCTTCCATGCCGAGAGCGCGGAAATACGCGCGGCCTTTTTCAATAGACATTTTGCGTACACTTCTTTCTGTGAGAATAAAAAAGGCGGAGGATCAGCTCCGCCTTTTGCAAACGGAATAAAACTCGAATCAGCGCCGGCCGCCGCCGCCTCCGGAGAAGCCTCCGCCTCCGCGGCCCATGCCTCCGCCGAACCCGCCGCCCCGGCTTCCGCCAAAGCCTCCGCCTCCGCGGCCCATACCGCCGCCAAATCCACCGAAGCCGCCGCCGCGGGGAGGCCAGCTGTCACTGTGCCTGCCCGAGCGGTACCTCCTGCCGCTGTTAAAAAGGAACAGCCAGGGGAGAATACTGCGGCCACGCCGGCTTCCAAAGCCGCCGGATAGCGCCATCAGGATCATAATGAGGATGATCAGGCGAAGGATACCGGAGAAATCAAAACTACTTCTCTGCTCGATCTGAGGTAAGGTTTCAATAGTTGAGTACCCGTAACTTTGGCCCGCAGCCTCGCCGGCATTGGCCACGCTGCTGCCATATACACTGTCATACCAGCGCAGGAGGGCGAAAAACAGCTTGCTCACAGCTTCATCAAAATTGCCGCTGTCGAAATCCGTCCAGAAATAATCATCCAGCAGGGTATCGACTTTGCTGCCACTGAGCCGGGAGCTGAGGCCGAGACCATAAGCAAGCCAGGCCTTGTTTTCCTGGACCGCCAGCAGAAGCAGCATGCCGTTGTTCTCCTCGGCAG
>CAMKAP010000176.1 GCA_946410505.1 uncultured Clostridia bacterium | reverse complement strand
AGATGATCGACATGTGGGAAGACCTGGTCAACAAGTATCCCATCATCTCCATCGAAGACGGCCTGGGCGAGAACGACTGGGACGGCTGGGTTGAGATGACCAAGCGTCTGGGCAACAGAGTCCAGCTCGTCGGCGACGACCTGTTCGTCACCAACCCCGCCCGCATCAAGCAGGGCATCGAGCTCGGCGCTGCCAATGCCGTCCTGATCAAGGTCAACCAGATCGGTTCCCTGACCGAGACCCTCGACGCCATCCAGACCGCCAACCGCGCCGGCTACACCGCCATCGTCTCCCACCGCTCCGGTGAGACCGAGGACACCACCCTGGCTGACATTGCTGTCGCTGTCAACGCCGGCCAGATCAAGACCGGTGCTCCTTCCCGCACCGACCGCGTCGCCAAGTACAACCAGCTCATGCGCATCGAGGAGGAGCTCTTCGACGTGGCCCAGTACCCCGGCGCTGCCGCTTTCTTCTCCATCAAGTAATCCAGGCAAACGATTGAAGGAAACCGCCAACTGGCGGTTTCCTTTTTTAGAGGGAATATGGAAGATCAGGAAATACTCGACTATCTCAAAAAGCGGCAGGTCGGCTTTGCCGATGTGTGCGGCATACAGTACAAAGAGGCGGCCGTCGGCCGCTGTGTAGTTGCGCTGCAGATGCAGGAGCAGCTGAAAAATCCCCAGGGCTTTGCCCACGGCGGGTTGCTGGCCACGCTGATGGACGTGGCGGCGGGCTCCACCGGGCTCTTTGCCCACGGTCGTGTGCGCCCGATGGTGACGCAAAGCTGCAGCATCCAGTACCTGCGTCCCGTGTCGGGGCCGCTGGTTCTGGCCGAGGGCGTCTGCATCAAGGCCGGACGCCGCAGCGCCGTTGTGCGCGTGGACGTTCGGGAGAACGAATCCGGGACTGTCTGCGCCAGCGGTTTTTTTGAGCTCTGCTATCTGGACGTGTGAAACCAGCAGGCACATACAGGATCAGCAGCAGGCCGGGGAGCCCCGGCCTGCTTTTTGCAAAGTTTTCAAACTGTACATCGTTTTTTGGGCAGGGAAGCGTATAATTACAAAACAGAAATTTTTGAAAGGGGGCCTGTGGCGATGAAGCATCCGGTATTGACCAGAGTTTTTGCGGTTGTTCTGGCAATTTTATGCCTGGTGATGCTGCTCGCGGGCCTTCTGGGCCTGCGCTCCGCAGGGCAGGAGCGGCAGCGCTCCCTGGACGATCTTGGCCGCCTTCGCGAGCGCGCAAGACAATACGATCTTGCACTGGAAGCGCTGGAGGACGGCACGCCATTCTCCGAGTCCGAAGCGAAGCTGAAGCGGCACCAGACGGAGCATGAAAAAGAGGCATCCCGTCACCGTTCGCAGATGGCGATCTACACGGCCACGCAGAGCGGGCTGCGCACCGGCACCGCCGCGCTGGACCAGGCGGACGCCGCTTTTGCAGAAGGCAAACGCCAGTATGAGGCGGGGCTTGCGGAATTTGAAAAACAGGCCGCCGCCTTCGCCGAGCAGTACGCCCAGTTCCAGCAGAGCAAGCAGCAGCTTGCGGATTTCCGGGCTCTCTTTGACGCGGCGGCGCAGGTGCTCGCCAATGCCTGGGGACATGCGCAGAATGCCCGCAATATGACGGCTCTCTTGGACAGCGCGGAGCCGGACGCGCGCCGGCAGCTCACGCTGGACGCCTATGACGGCGCCCTTTCCGCTGCGGATCAAACCGCGGCCCTGCTGGACACCATCCGGCAGCTCACGCCTACGCTGGATGCCATCGCCGCTATGGACAG
This sequence comes from uncultured Clostridia bacterium, assembly GCA_946410505.1. Next base: position 2,742 of record CAMKAP010000176.1, on the reverse strand, counting down.
CAGCTCGCTGGAGGGCCTGACCGCGCTGAGCCAGTTCGGAGATCTTGCCGGAAGTGATGTGCAGATGCCCGAGGTCGATCCCGCCCAGCTTCAGCAGATCAAGCAGATTTACGATGAGACCTGGCCCCAGGTCAAATCTCTGGTCGCCCAGCTGGATGAGCAGCTTCCCGCCCTGGACGGAGCGGTACAGAACGCCACGGGCAAGAGCCTTGCGGAACTGCGCAGTGAGGCGCAGGCCAGGCGGGACGCCATCGCCTCCGGGGAACAGGAGACCCCCATGAGCGACGAGGAGTTTGAACAGGTCCGCGCCGCTTACAGTGAGACACGCGATGAGATCAGCGCTGCGCTCGATACCGGCGAAGAACTGCTGGGACGCATCCAGGGCTTTCTGGATCAGATCGGCGCGCTGTTCAATGCGGTGCAGGCACAGCTTTCCCAGGCGGACAGCATGATGGAGCAGGGGAAAGCCGCCATCGGCCAGGGGCGCGCCGCGCTGGAGGAGGCCGGCAGACAGATTGCGGAAGGCGAAAAAGCGCTGTACGACAGCCGGGCAATGATCTGGTGGCAGATGGGCCAGCAGCGGGAAAAAGCCGCTGAGCTCCAGTATGAGAAGGAAAGACTGGAGGCTGAGGCCGGGCAGCTCAAAGCGCTCGAAGAGGCTGTGGACGCCCGCAAGGCCCTGGAGCAGGAGGAGCGCTCCCTTCGGCTGATGCTCCTGAAGCGGGACGCGGTAGCGGAACGAAACGAGGCGGGCACTGCGCTGGCCGAGGCTGCCGAGCTGACCGCCCGGGAACAGGAAAGCGCTGCCCAGAGCATGTGGAAAGGCCGCTCCCTTGCCTACCTGCTGCTGATTGCGGGCGCGGTCTTCGGCTTCGCCGGACTGCCCGCCGCCTTCGAGCGGACCCGCAGCCGCTTCCTGCTGCTCTTTCCTGTGCTGCTGTGCCTGCTGTGTGCGGCAGGCTGCGAAGCTGTGTGTCTCTATCTCGGCCGCGGCAGCAGCTACTCCGCTCTCGGCGCCGCGATCTTTGCCCTGATCCAATTGCTTGTTTCCGCACCGAGAGTGAAGAAACCGAAAGCATAATACAGAACAGACGGGGGTATGACATTCGTCATACCCCCTGCGTGCTATTACACGAGCTTTTCTATACCGTACATGGATTCCAGAAGGAGAAAGCCGCTCGTGAAAGGCGTGTTCAGGTTCCAGATACTGATACCTCCCAGGCCGTACTCCCTCACCAGGGCGAACTTGGCCCTGAGACTGCGCGCGTCCTCAAACCACACCTCGTGCTGCCGTCCCTCGCTGTCACGATAACGGAAGAAGGGCGCCTGGGCGCGGGCGTCGTATTCAATGGCGGCGCGGGCCTGCGCGGCCAGACGGACAGCTCCGGGATTTGTCAGAACCCGCGCCGCGCTTCCCTGCCGGTAGGGAAGCGTCCAGTCGTAACCGTAGTTGGGAATCCCCAGCAGGATCTTGCCACCAGGCATGGCGGAAACGGCGTAGTCCAGCACCTGCCGCACCTTGTCGAGAGGCGCCACCGCCATGGGTGGGCCGTAGGTGTAGCCCCACTCATAGGTCATGAGTACCACATAGTCCGCCGCGGCCCCGTGGGCGGCATAGTCGTGGGCAGCGTACAGAAGGCCCTGCTGCGCGTCCGAGGTCTTTGGCGCCAGCGCCGTCACCAGCAGATAGCCCAGGCAGTGCAGCCGCTCCGCCAGAAGCCGCAGGAAGCTGTTGTAAGCCTCACGGTCATAGGGGAAGACATACTCAAAATCCAGGTTCAGACCATAATACTCCCCGGCGGCGAGCGTCCGCTCCAGATTCTCAAAAAATCGCCCCTGCACCGCTTCGTCCCGGAAAATCGCATGGGCAATGGCACCGGAGAAACCGCCGCCGGGCTGCAGATTCGTCACCGTGAGCAGCCGGGCGACCCCGTAGTCCTCTGCCATATCCGCATCTGCCTGCCCTTCCCGGGTCAGCCCCCCTTCGGCGTCCGCGCGCCAGCTGAAGGGCGAGAGAAAGCTCAGATAGGGAAGCTGGGTTTCCAGCGCGGCGGAGGCCGCGTCGCTTATGTAGGCGTTCACAAGAATCTCTCCCTGCGCACAGCCGGAGAGCGGGATGCGCAGCCGCTGTCCGGGGTAGATCCGGTTCGGATCTCTGATCTGAGGGTTTGCCGCGATCAGGCAGGCGGACGGCAGACCGTAGCGCCTTGCGATAGCCCAGAGCGTTTCGCCGCTGCGCACACGGTAATCCAAATCCTCCCGCGGAATCAGCAGCGACTGCCCCACCGAGAGGGCCGCCGGGTCCAGAAGCTGGTTTGCCTCCCGCAGCCGCTCTACGGGAACGCCGTAGCGCCCGGCAATGGCGTAGAGGGTATCACCGCTGTTGACAACATATATCTCCAAAATTCTTCATCCTTTCCGTCCGGGCAAAGCCCGGCGCTCTATCCTATGCGATCGGCGCGCCGAATGACCGCCCCATTTGCCTCTTGAATTTTTATGAGACTTGTTATATACTCAACCAGTAAAAGAAAAGAAGATAAGCCGGTGTGATGGAATGGTAGACGTAGCGGATTCAAAATCCGCCGATGGCGACATCGTGTGGGTTCGAGTCCCACCACCGGCACCACGTCAGAAGAAAGCTGCTCCGTTCCGTCTTCCTGGTTTGCGTTAGAGCCGGGAAGACTACACATCCGCAGCTTCCTTCTTCCTTTCCGAAACGGAGGTCTCACGGGGGACCTCCGT
>CAMKAP010000175.1 GCA_946410505.1 uncultured Clostridia bacterium | reverse complement strand
TCGACAACATGGCAGGCGAGCAGAAGAACCACTTCACCGTCGGCATCAACGACGACGTGACCCATACCTCTCTGCCCGTGGGCGAAAACATCGTCACCTCCGGCAAATCCATCATCTCCTGCAAGTTCTGGGGTCTCGGCTCCGACGGTACCGTGGGCGCCAACAAGAACTCCTGCAAGATCATCGGCGACAACACCGACCAGTACGTGCAGGCCTATTTCCAGTATGACGCCAAGAAGTCCGGCGGCCTGACGAGAAGCCATCTGCGCTTCGGCCATGAGCCGATCCAGTCGGCCTACTACGTGACCATGGCCGATTTTGTGGCCTGCCACAAGCAGAGCTACATGCACACCTATGACATCGTAAACGAAGTCAAGCCCGGCGGCATCTTCCTCTTGAACACCCGCTGGAAGGGCGAAACTCTGATCGCAAACCTGCCCAACCGCGCCAAGCGCCTGCTCAGTGAACGCCATGTGCAGTTCTACACCATCGACGCCACCGACATCGCCGCCGAGATCGGTCTCGGCAACCGGACCAGCACCGTGCTGCAGGCCGCGTTCTTCAAGCTGGCGGGCGTGCTGCCCATCGATGAGGCCGAGAAGTACATGAAGGAGGCCGCTGTCAAGACCTTCTCCCGCAAGGGCGAGAAGATCGTGAACATGAACCTCGCCGCCATCGAGCGGGGGCTTACCGACATGGTGAAGATCGAGGTGCCCGCAGAATGGGCCGCGCTCAAGGATGAAGAGCTTTCCATCGATCCGAGCCTGCCCTCCTATGTGCAGAAGGTCCTGATCCCGATGAACCGCGCCAAGGGCGACGATATTCCCGTCAGCACCTTTACCGAATACGCCGACGGCGTCATGCCCATTTCCATCGCCCGCTTTGAAAAGCGCGGCGTGGCCGACAACGTGCCCGTCTGGGATCCCAGCAAGTGCATCGGCTGCAACCGCTGCTCGCTGGTCTGCCCCCACGCCGCCATCCGTCCCTTCCTCTTCACCGAGGAAGAGGCCGCGGCCGCGCCCGAGGGCTGCGAGACCAAAAAGGCCCTGGGCAAGGGCTTCGAAGGCCTGCGCTACCGCATCCAGGTGGACGTGATGGACTGCCAGGGCTGCGGAAGCTGCGTCAGCGTCTGCCCGGCCAAGGAAAAGGCCCTGCACATGGTGCCGCTGGACGACGTGGTCGAGGAGCAGAAGAACTGGGATTACTGCCTGACGCTGTCAGAAAAGCCCAATCCCATGAGCCGCTTCTCCGCCAAGGGCAGCCAGTACGAGCAGCCGCTCTACGAGTTCTCCGGCGCCTGCCCCGGCTGCGGCGAGACGCCGTATCTGAAGCTGCTGACCCAGCTCTTCGGCGACCGGATGTATGCCGCGAACGCCACGGGCTGCTCCCAGGCCTACGGCTTCTTTGCCCCCACCTTCCCCCAGACCGTCAACAAGCGCGGCTTCGGCCCCGCCTTCTCCAACTCCCTCTTTGAGAACAACGCCGAGTTTGCCCTGGGCATCGGCCTGTCGGCTGAGCAGCTGCGCGAGCAGACGAAGATGCACGCCCGCGCCGTTCTGGAGCAGAGCGGCGACGAGCAGCTCAAGGCCGCGCTGCGCCGGTGGCTGGACGAGGGCGACGACATGGATAAGACCGAAGCGGCAGCCAACTGCGTCCGCGAAGCGCTGAGGGCAAACACCGAAGAGAGCGAGGATCTTGACTTTATCCGCTGCCGCGAGGATACGCTGACCAAGAAGGCCATCTGGATGGTCGGCGGCGACGGCTGGGCCTACGACATCGGCTACGGCGGCCTCGACCACGTACTGGCCACCGGCATGGATCTGAATGTGCTGGTCATGGACAACGAGCTCTACGCTAACACCGGCGGACAGTCCTCCAAGGCCACGCCCATCGGCGCCTCCGTACAGTTTGCCGCCGCGGGCAAGGCCACGCCCAAGAAGGACCTGGGCCTGATCCTCTCCACCTACGGCTACATCTACGTGGCGCAGATTAACCTCGGCGCCAACCCCGAGCACGCCATCAAGTGCCTCAAGGAAGCGGCCGCCTATCACGGACCGTCCATCGTCGTGGCCTACGCGCCCTGCATCAACCACGGCCTCTCCAAGGGCATGGGCAAAGCCATGGACGAGGGCAAGGCCGCCACGGAATGCGGCTTCTGGCCCCTGTTCCGCTACAACCCGGAGCTGGAGAACGAGGGCAAGAACCCCTTCCTGCTGGATTCCGGCGAGCCCAACGGCAAGCTGCGGGACTTCATGATGGGCGAGAACCGCTTCGCCTCCCTGACCCGCACCTTCCCCGAGCGGGCCGAGATGCTCTTCGCCGAGGCCGAGGACTTCACGGCCAGGCGCTACGCCAAGTACAAGAGGCTGGCGGGGCAGGGCTGATGCCTCACCGGGAAGCCCCTCTGCGGGGCTTCCCGGTGAAAAGGATACTTTTTTCTCTGCGGAGAAATACCTCTGCGAGGCTTTACTGACACCACGAAAGGATGCAGAACATGAACTATCAGGCAGAATATGAAGCCAAAAGAACCAGCGCTCAGGCACTGGCGGCACAGGTGGAGAGCGGATGGCTCATCGGTATGGACGCGGGCGCAGCCCAGACGCCGACCATCATGAGCGCCGTTGCCGATCGGGCGCGCAGCGGGGAGCTCTCCGGCGTCAAGGTGCAGACTCTCCTGGACGTATACCCGCTGGAATTTCTCTCGGACAACAGCCTTTTCGGCAGGCTCACCAGCGAAGCCTGGTTCTCCGGCGGCGGCTCCCGCAGGGCCGTCAACGGCGGCTACGGCGATATCATCCCCAACTATTACCGGGACATTCCCAAATACATCCGCGCCATGTATGACTACGACGTGTTCTGCGTCTCCGTCTCACCCATGGATAAGCACGGCTACTTCTCCCTCTCCACGGTCAGTTCCTACAGCCCCGCGATGATCGAGAAGGCAAAACGCATTTTCCTGGAGGTCAACGACCACCAGCCGCGGGCCGTATGCGGCGCGCAGATCCATATCAGCCAGGTGAGCGGCCTCATTGAGGTCAGCCACGAGTTGCCCGTGCTGCCGCCCACGAAGATGGACGCGATCAGCGAAACGATCGGCGGGCTGATCGCCGAGCAGATCCGGGACGGCTCCTGCATTCAGCTCGGCATCGGCGCGATCCCCGACGCGGTGGGCGCGGCCCTCAAGCAGAAGCACGACCTGGGCATCCACACCGAGATGTTCACCGACTCCATGGTGGAGCTCATTGCCTGCGGCGCCGTCAACAACAGCAAAAAGCAGATCCACCGGGGCCAGACCGTCACCACCTTTGCCTTTGGCTCCAAACGCATCTACGACTACATTGACGACAACCCCGGCATCGCCCTGCTGCCCGTGGACTATGTGAACGACCCGAACGTCATCTGCCTCAACGACAACATGATCTCCATCAACGCAGCGCTGGAGGTGGATCTCTGGGGCCAGGTCTGTGCAGAGAGCGTGGGCACGAAACACATGTCCGGCTCCGGCGGCCAGGTGGACTACGTGCGCGGCGCCTGCCAGTCCAAGGGCGGCAAGAGCTTCATCGCCTTCTCCTCCACCGCCAAGGGCGACAGCATCAGCAAAATCAAGTCTGTCCTCACCCCCGGCGCCGTGGTCACCACCAGCAAGAATGACGTGGATTACGTGGTCACGGAGTACGGCATCGCCCATCTGCGTGGCGAACCGCTCTCCCGCCGGGCGCAGCAGCTCATCGCCATCGCCCACCCCAATTTCCGGGACGAGCTGCGCTTTGAGGCGAAAAAACGCGGCATTCTGATCTGATTGCTGTAAAACCATATATAAAGAGGACCCCGAACGAAGCCTCGTTCGGGGTCCTCTTAGACTGTAGACAAACCTTTGCGGCAGAAGCCGGAAACGTATGGGGAGAGGGCGAGAGGGGATTGGGTATTCCCTTGTATAATGAATTAGCAGAATAGATAGCCCAAATATAAAGGTTATGCTACAATGCAGAGGATGCTGTGGATTGGTTTTATTCCCTACCGCATAGACGGTTCGCGAGAGGCTCCAACCACAGCCCTTTGCATTTTTGTTAATCAGTTAGATACCGCCAGACGGTTTATGTAGAACAAGGTTACAAGGCAAAGAGTCCTGTGGATACAGCATCATAAATCTTTACTCTGGAGGTATCATCATGGTTTGCGTTGGAATCGATGTGGCGAAAGACAAGCATGACTGCTTTATCCTCAGTTCGGAAGGGGAGGTTTTGTCTGATGTATTCACCATTGCCAACAACCGGGACGGCTTTGAGACACTGCTGCAGCGGATTCATTCCTGTGCTCATCCTACAGACAACATAAAAGTAGGGCTTGAGGCTACCGGACACTACAGCTACAACATCCTTGGGTTTCTTCTTGACAAAGGTCTGGCCACCTACGTCATTAACCCTCTGCACACCAATCTGTATCGAAAGAGTCTCAGTCTTCGTCAAACCAAGACAGATCGTATTGATGCTCGGACGATTGCATCTATGCTCATGTCTGATGTGGACCTCAAGTCCTACACAGA